>CAZCQR010000024.1:0-4242 GCA_964500885.1 uncultured Clavibacter sp. | reverse complement strand
GGAAGATTTGAGAGTTTTTCTCCGACGCGAGTTCCGCCACCTTTCTTTGAAAAAACTGTCTGGCCTTCCCACGTATCTCTAGCGCCAGAGACCCAGATCATGTAGGTGTAAAGATCGGCAATCGCGCCCGACGGAAGAATTGCGTCATATTTCCCAGCAGGTAAATCGACCTTACGGGCTTGCCAATTGAGTCGTTCTTTAATTCTCTCCTCAATTTTCGCTACAGATACATCTTTGAAATCGTGGGTTTCAACACCTTCCCAAGTAGATCGCGAACGTTCGTGCGATTTTCCAGTCATTTCTACTCGACCGATTGGGGAATCGTTACGTAACCGTAAACCACCCTTGGAGCCAACCCAGGTGGTCAAATTTGTATGTTCGGCATAGCCAAATAATTCGATTTTCTCTTTAACTGAATTGGAGAGCATCTCACCTAGATCTGGTGCAAATTTTGAAAATACTTCTGGTCCAGTTGGATTGTGAGATTTACTCCAATTACCTATTGCTAAATCTTTTGCAAGCGGCGCGTAGTCATCTGCTGGACCTGCAGCTTTTGCTGCGGAAATTGCTTCAGACAATAAAGAATCAATTTCAGATTCAGAGACATTAGTTCGTGTGACGCCTCCCGTTGACATTACGGCACTTGTGGATACAAAAGCTAGAACGGTTACATTACGTTCCTGAATTAAGCCATTAGTCGTTAACGTACTATTGGCCCAACGTAAATTTGCTTGTGATTTTTCCTTAACGATGACAATGCACTCATCACAATTAGCCTTCTGAAGAATCTTTTCTATTAAATCTTGAGCTGCAATCATTTTCCAGCCTCGGCAACGGTGTTGAGAATATTAACTTTTTCAAAAATGGCAGCAGGACAACCATGACTTACCGCGGCCACTTGCCCGGGTTGAGCTTTGCCACAATTGAATGCGCCGCCAAGCACATAGGTGGAAGGGCCACCAACAACCTTCATCGATCCCCAGAAATCAGTTGTGGTTGCCTGATAGGCGAGATCTTTTACTTGACCGACAATTTTGCCGTTCTTGATTCTATGAAATTGTTGTCCAGTAAATTGAAAGTTATAACGTTGCATATCGATTGACCAAGATTTATCACCTAAAATATAAATTCCATCGTCAATAGAAGAGATCATCTCCTCAAGTTTTGGCCCAGTTGGATTAGATTGCAATGAAACATTTGGCATTCTCTGAATTGGAACATGTGCCGGTGAATCGGCAAAGGCGCAGCCATTACTGCGCTCTTGATTTACTCTGGCAGCAATTCTTCGATCAAGTTGATATCCCACAAGCAGACCATTTTTAACTAGATCCCATTGCTGAGCCGCAACTCCTTCATCATCCCAACCGACTGTACTCAAGCCATGTTCGGTGATGCGATCACCTGTTACATTCATGAGTTCAGTTCCGTATTTGAGTTTTCCTAATTTATCTGGAGTCGCAAACGAAGTTCCTGCGTAATTTGCCTCATAACCTATGGCCCGATCAAGCTCAGTCGCATGACCAATTGACTCATGAATAGTTAGCCAGAGATTAGAAGGATGGATTAAAAGATCATATTTTCCTGGAGTAACTGAAGGTGACTTTACTTTCTCATCCAATAGATCTGGAAGTTTTGAAACTTCTTCATCCCAATTCCAGTTCCGGTTATCCATCCACTCCCAGCCATAACCGGCCGGTTGTGCCAAAGTTCGCATTGATTCAAAACCAGCATCACTAATTGAAATTGCCTCAATCTGGGTCTGCATTCGAACTCGCTGCTGAGTCGTGCTCGTGCCATAAGAATCAGCATAAAATTTCTGCTCTTTAACGTACATAGTGTGAGCATTTGTGTGATTAACAGTCTTTGCAGAAAGAAGTTTTAAACTTAACTCTTCAATGCGACCTTTTCTCTCAGATTCTGAAATTGAAAAAGGATCAATCTCGTAGGCCGATACCCAATGTTTATTCTTGTAAACAGGCTCGCCAGTCAAAGATACAAACTCCGTCGATAGTGGTTTAGAAATTTTTGCCATTGCAACTGCTTTTTCAGCTAATCGAGTTGCTACATCAGCAGCTAGTTCGGGTGAAGATGCAAAACCCCAAGCGCCATCAACAATTACTCGTACACCTATGCCGATGACTGTTTCATCACTCTGAGTTTCTGGTTTAGCATCGCGCAACGAAAGCAATCCAGTGCGAGTTCGTTCGATTCTTACGTCGACATGAGATGCACCTAATGATTTCGCATGATCTATTGCTGCATCAGCAAGATTAGAGAGCGGAAGAGCTAGAAAATCCGCGTCAATCGAATTAACCACAACATAACCTTATAGTCTTTGCCATTCACTTATAACTCGAATGGAGGCAAGTTGTCGGGCAGAGATCTCTTAGAAATCATGTTTGGCAGCTTCCGTGTTGCAAAGACCGGAACCCTTCGCAGACTTTTTGCCGGCGCATTTATCAGCGCTTTCGGTACCGGTATGACGCTCTCTTTATTATTGGTCTATCTCCATGACATTCGTGGTTTTAGTAATGCATTTGGCGGATTCTTACTTTCCTACATGGCAGTCGTTGCGATTGTTTTGACCGGCCCTTCTGGTTGGTTAATCGATCGCATTGGACCAAAGCCCGTGATTATCTTTGGGCTCTTTGTGGAAGGTAGCGCGGTTGCGGCTTGGTCGATTGTTGAAAGTAGAGAACAGGCAATATTGGTTGGCACTTTAAGTGCAATTGGAACCTTAATGATCTGGCCGGCACAGACTGTAATGATCACTAGATCTACTGATGAAGAAGATCGACAAGGCGCATTTGCAGTTAATTTCATGATGCTTAATTTAGGAATTGCATTTGGTGGCTTAATTGCTGCGTCAATTATTCAAGAAGGCAATCTACGAAGTTTTCAGACTTTATATCTAGTTGATTCACTATCTTATTTTGGTTACTTAATTATGGTTCTGACTATAAAAGATAAATTCCAAGCAAGCGAAGCTGAATCGAAGAAAACCGGCGCCGGATATCGAGAAGTGCTCAGAGATAAGACCTTTATGCGGATTATTTTGGGTGGATTGGGCTACATCACCTTTGGCTACGCATCCTTGCAGGCCGGATTGGCAATTTTCACTACGCAATATTTAGATCTTTCGCCAAAATGGCTTGGTTTAGTTTTTGCAGCAAACACAATAAGTATTTTCTTTTTACAAGGTTTCATGTTGCGTTGGCTAGAAAGCGTTGTAGATCTGGTTGCGTTACGCCGGGTTGGTTACCTCTGGGGGTTTTCTTGGATAATCATCGGAAGCGCCTCGTTAGCATCTGGAGTTACTGCAGGCTTGCTTGTATCACTCAGCCAAGTCGCTTTTGCATTTGGCGAGATGATCTGGGCCCCCAAAGCTCCATCAATCGTAAATCGAATTGCACCTGAAGAATTGCGCGGTCGTTACAACTCTGTAATGGCTATGAATTGGAATATTGCAGCAATTATCGGCGCAGCCTTAGTTGGCCTAATGATTGGCCGCGGCCTTTACCTCGAATGGTTGATCCTGATGTTCATCGGATCGGTTTTGCCGATAACGATGTTTAGATCGATTCCAGGTTTAGAAGTTAAAGAACGGACGAACTCCTAATTAAGAGAGTTTGCCAGTTGCTTCAATTAGCGCAGTTTCACCGCTAATCAATTTAACCTTTAGTTCATCGCCTGATGCGCCTGGGCAAGAAAGCGCCCAACCAAAAGTCTTTGTTGCGCCAGCGGCTAAAGGTTCAAGCGGCGCACCATTAATTTGGTTATCGCCATCAAAAATATCTACGCAAGCTCCAGAAGAAGTTGTTCCGGAAACGATAAGGACTGCAAGATCTAAATCAGCCGTTCCGCCATTTGTTACAGAAACTTCAAAGCGATTAAAACTTTGGCCGGGAACTTGTCCGGCAGCAAATTTTCCAGGGGTGAATTTTGTAGGTGAGGAGAGGCGATAGGTCTCACCTGTTGGAAGTTGAATATCGCTATCAAAGCCACCTTTTGCCTGAGCTTCTAACTCTTGCTCCTGAACCAATTCCTGCTTATCTTCTTCAGGAATCGCAGCTTCATCTGAGCCGCCACAAGCGGTAAGTGTGGTTAGGAGTGCGAGTAAAGCAAGTACGCTAATAAGTGACTTCTTCATATAAATCTCCTGATCTATAACGAATCTATATAGATAAGTATAACGGCCACGTGTTTGAAGACATCTCGAGAATCAGATACCTTTCCTAGCCT
>CAZCQR010000023.1:0-12597 GCA_964500885.1 uncultured Clavibacter sp. | reverse complement strand
GATTGGCGAGACCACATAGTTTTTGTAAAAGAGAATCCAAAAATACGGTAGGAAATACCCGAAAAGTCCGAATCTTGGATTTAAGGTTAGGCTTCATGGGATCGGGTCTCATCTACATAATCATCGTTGGCATGTGGATTGCCTATTTCCTCCCACGTTGGATTGCTAGCCATGAGGAAGTTTCTGGACGCTCCATTGAAAAATTTGCATTAACTATGAAAGTTGTTGGGCGAACTGCTGGAAGTCCAACTTTTGAAATTGATGAGATTAAACGTCGACATGCAAGCCAAGTTGTAACAAGGCGAATTTTATTTACTTCGATAGTTTCAATTACTTTATTAATGTCAATTTTTGCAATCGTAGGGATGCTCTCTCCTGCAATTTTATTGTTACCAATATCAGGTTTTGTTCTCTTCGTGGTCCATGCAAGACATCAGATATCCGCAAATAAAGAAGAAATGACAAGAGTTCTAAATACTACGCCGGCAAAACGTGAAGATAAGTATCGCGAACTGATTACCCGTTCCCGACGTATTGCACAGAGCAAGATTGAAATAACGGAAGAGCATTGGACTCCATTAGCTGAACGAATCGCTAAATCCGAGAATGAAACAAATGGCATTACGATTATTGAACGCGGTATGCAGAACACTTGGAGCCCAATTGAGATTCCTGCACCAACTTATTTAAATTCTTCAAAAGCTGCGCCACGACGAATTATTGATCTGACGATTCCAGGTGCCTGGAGTGAAGAGCAAGAGCGGCTTCTACATGAAGTTATGAAATCTTCACCAGATGAGATTTTTGATCAATCATTGGCTGAAGAGGCTGCAAATCAATTGAGAATTAATCGAGCTGCTAATCAGTAATTAAATCCAGCTCGAAAACCACATTCTCGAATACCAAGCATCATAAGTTAGAACTGTTCCTAGATAGAGCGGTGCAAAATAAAGAAATATCACCGCTGCCAGCGAAAATCCAGAAAGTACCCAGATTCGCCTGCCACTAGTTTCTTCTGATTCGCCGAGAAATTGCTTGACCGCATAGATAATCGTGAGTATCAAAAATGGCTGAAATGCAATGGCATAGAAGTAGAAAGTAGTTCGTTCCGGAAATAGTAACCACGGCAAATAATTTGCGAGCAGTCCAAGAAGAATTAGGCCAGCAGACTTCTCTCGTCGGTAGATGAAGTACCCGATAGTTACAAAGAGTGAAATCAATCCAGCCCACCAGATAACTGGAGTCCCCATCGCCAGAATCTCTTGGGCGCAATCATCTGCACCACAATTCTTTGGTGAAGCATAAAAAAAGGAAGTAGGTCGACCAAGAATTAACCAGTTCCATGGACTTGCTTCATATGAATGATTAACTTTCAGGCCAGTATGAAATGCCAATATCTCTCTATGATAGTTAAGAAGGGCGATAAAGGAATTGCTAGAACTATTTCTATCCCAGCCATTATCAGAAATAAACCAACCGCTCCAGGTAATTAGATAAACAATTGGGATAATTAATACATATGTAATTAATTCTTTCCTTGCTCTAACCAACAGATAGATACCAACGGCAATTATGAAATAGAGAGCGCTCCATTTTGTTCCTAAGGCTAAGCCGAGAAGAACGGCCAAGAGCAAGTAATTCTCATTCAAGAGCGCAAGGAATGCGCCAAGTAAGAAAGTCATAAGAAAGATATCGAGTAACGCGGTGCGAGACATGACTACGTGTAATCCATCAATACTTACTAGGGCCGCAGCAAGTAAGGCTAGAAAATCAGAATTGAAGAGTTTTCGCGCCACGATAAAAATCAAGAGAATTGAAAGAACTCCAAAGAAGGCGGCAGATATTCGCCAACCCATTGGATCATCACCAAATAGCTTGATACCCATAGCAATTAGCCATTTACCAACAGGTGGATGAACCACAAATTCTGGTTTGCTATCTGTAACTTCTACGCCATTGGCAAGCAAATCTCGGGCGCCATCAACATAATAAACTTCATCGAAAACTAATTTGTCGGGCGATCCAAGGCGCCAACTCCGCAATAAAGCTGAGATTCCCAGAATTACTGCTAGATATAGCCGCGTCACAAAGCTAAGGATACTGATGCGAGAATTGGTATATGGGTCGATTAATAGTTGCGGCTGCACCGCTTGGCAATTTTCGTGACGCCAGCGAGAGATTACGAACTGCAATTGGAAATGCAGATTTTGTAGCGGCTGAAGACTCTAGAAAGTTTGCTCGGCTATGTAGTGATTTACAGATTAATTGCACTGCAAAAGTAATCTCCTTCTTTGAAGGAAATGAACAGGATCGTCTCTCTGATTTAAAGAGTGCGCTACAAAAATATGAGAATGTCCTTTTGATTACAGATGCTGGCATGCCAGGAGTAAGTGATCCTGGTTATCGCGCAGTAGCAATGGCAATCGAGAATGGATTTGCGATCGAAGTTCTACCTGGACCAAGTGCTGTAATTACAGCTCTAGTTCTTTCAGGGTTGCCATCGGATCGTTTTACTTTTGAAGGATTCTTGCCTCGTACCGAAGGTGCTCGCGCAGAAGCGTTATCAAATCTTGCCGAAGAGAGTCGAACGATGATCTTCTTTGAAGCGCCACATCGGATTGGTGAATTTTTGAATTCAGCGTTGCAAGAGTTTGGTGAATCTCGTAGCGCCGCTATCTGTCGAGAGATGACAAAGACTTATGAAGAAGTAGTTCGAGGAACTCTTGCAGAGCTAGCGACCTGGTCAGCATCGAAAGAGATGCTTGGCGAATTTACAATAGTTATTGCTGGTTTTTCACCGACCGGTACTGAATACAGTGAGGATGAAATAGCTAATCTTGTGAAGCGATATGAAGCTGCTGGTATCGCACGGAAAGAAGCGATTGCAATGGTTGCAAAGGAGTTATCAATTCCAAAGCGCTCCGTCTTTGATGTAATGGTCAAGAACAAGTAGATAGACTGATCCAATGAGCGCGCCAGAGAAATCCTTTTATCTGACGACACCTATTTACTATGTAAATGATGCGCCACATATCGGACATGCATACACAACTGTTGCAGGTGACCTGCTAACCCGCTGGCATCGCCAAAGAGGTGAATCTGTCTGGTACTTAACTGGAACTGATGAACACGGACAGAAAGTTATGCGTACTGCGCAAGCTAATCAGGTGGCGCCGCAAGCATGGTGTGATCGCTTAGTTGAAGAAGCTTGGAAGCCAGTTTGGCGTGATCTTGAAATTGCCAATGATGATTTCATTAGAACTACTGAACCTAGACATATGACTCGAGTTCAAAAATTCCTGCAAGGATTAATGGAAGCAGGTTTTATCTACGAAGGTAAATATGAAGGTCCATATTGCGTTGGCTGCGAAGAGTTTAAATTGCCTGCTGATTTAGATGAAGGTAAGTGCAAGATCCACTCGAAGCCAGTTGAAATGGTTAGTGAGACCAATTGGTTCTTCAAGCTCTCTGCATTTGTACAACCGCTAATTGATCACTATCAAAAGAATCCATCTGCCTGCGAACCGGCAAGTGCTCGTAATGAAGTTCTGGCATTTTTAGAAGGTGGAGTTTCAGACTTATCTATTTCTAGATCTACTTTTGATTGGGGAATTCCAGTTCCTTGGGATACAAAACAGGTTGTATATGTCTGGTTTGATGCCTTACTTAATTATGCAACCGCCGTTGGTTTAACTGATTCACCCGATAGCGAAGGTGGAAAATTCTTTGGAAAGACTTGGCCAGCAGATGTACATCTAGTTGGTAAAGATATTTTGCGCTTTCATGCTGTGATCTGGCCTGCCATGTTGATGGCAGCTAACTTGCCGGTACCTAAAAAAGTTTTTGCACACGGTTGGTTACTAGTTGGTGGCGAGAAAATGAGCAAGAGCAAGTTAACTGGAATTGCACCATCGGATATCACATCGCATTTTGGCGTCGACGCCTTCCGTTATTACTTTATGAGGGCAATTCCATTCGGTAGCGATGGTTCGTTCTCTTGGGAAGATATGTCAGCTAGATACACCAGCGAACTCGCCAATGATTTTGGAAATCTTGCCTCGCGACTTACAGCAATGATTGAAAAGTATTGTGATGGAGTCTTACCAGCGCGTAGCCAAGAGGCGACCTTGCTTGCTTCGCTAAAAACGACGGTCGAGAGCGCTGATAAAGCAATGGTGGCGCTTGACTTTCAAAATGGCATAAATTCAATAATGGATTTCTGTAAGGAAGTAAATGGTTATGTAACTGCGAAAGAGCCTTGGGCGGTAGCTAAGGATCCGGGCAGAAAAGCAGAGCTTGATGCGATTCTCTATAACACTGCCGAATCTCTACGTGCGTTAGCAATCTTGCTCTTTCCGGTTATGCCGATTGCTTGTAAGAAACTTTGGGATTCACTTGGTGCCAACTCACTTGGCCCAATTGAAAAGCAATTGATTAGCAAGGTTGCAGATTGGGGCCAATTAGAACCTGGCACCAAAGTTTCTAAAGGCGAGATTCTCTTTCCAAGATTGGAAGAAGTAGCAAATTAAATGGCGGATCGTCACAATAGAGATTTAGATCGTAAACCAGCACCATTGCCAGAACCGCTTCCGGTCAAATGTGCAGATTCACATGCACATATTGAAATAGTAACAAATACCGAACCGGGACATCCGGAAGTTAAACGAGTTATTGATGAGGCAGCGAGCGTTGGAATTGATCGGATTGTGCAAGTTGGTTATTCCGCAGAACAATCAAAGTGGTGTGTAGAGCTCGCAGAGCTATATGACTCAGTTGTAGCTGCGGTTGCATTGCATCCGAATGAAGCTCCCGTTGTCGCAGATTTAGAGGCAGAACTTTTAATTATTGAAGAACTTGCAAAGCACCCTCGCGTTAGAGCAATTGGTGAGACTGGATTGGATTTCTTTAGAACAGAACCGGCACTTCAAGAACGACAGCGTTATTCATTTATCAAACATATTGAGATAGCAAAGCGGAGTAAGAAGGCGTTAGTTATTCACGATCGGGATGCACACCGAGCAGTTCTCGATACTTTATCTGAAGTGGGCGCGCCAGATACAACAGTCTTTCATTGCTTCTCTGGAGATGCAGATATGGCAGCAGAATGTGTCGAAAAAGGTTATGTGCTCTCTTTCGCTGGAACGGTAACTTTTAAGAATGCGCCACAATTACGGGAAGCACTTCGACTAGTTCCAAAAGAGTTACTACTAGTCGAAACTGATTCACCTTTCTTAGCGCCAATGCCAAATCGCGGTGCGTTAAATACTCCAGCACAAATTCCCAATATTCTCCGTTTCATGGCAGAAGAACGCGGTGATGATCTGATTGAGCTTGCAGAAGCAATCAGCGGTAATGTCGATCGAATTTTTGGACCTTTCTAGTGTCAATCACTCTGCTTGGTGCTACTGAGATTAGACAGATAGCAGAAGAGTTAGATTTACATCCCAAAAAATCACTTGGGCAGAATTTTGTAATTGATGGAAATACCTGTCAAAAGATTGTTCGATTAGCTAGCGTTGCAGAGAAGGATCACGTTGTTGAGATTGGTCCGGGGCTAGGTTCATTAACGCTAGCACTATTGCAACAGACTAATTCCGTAACTGTAATCGAGATTGATTCAAGATTAGCATCGCGAATCTCCCGGACTGCTTCAGAACATGGAGCCGGTGCGCTCACCGTCGTAAATCAAGATGCACTAACTGTTGAAGTGATTCCGAATTCACCAAATAAGTTGGTTGCAAACCTGCCATATAACGTCTCAGTTCCAGTCTTACTTCACTTCTTAGAGAAATTTCCTTCAATTCAATCAGGAATCGTCATGGTGCAAAGTGAAGTGGCAGAGCGGTTAGCAGCAACGCCAGGAAATAAGAATTATGGAGCTCCCAGTGCGAAAGCTGCCTGGTGGAGCAATCTTTCATTAAGCGATTCAGTCTCGCGGAAAGTTTTCTGGCCGATACCTAATGTGGATTCATCACTCGTCTCATTCGTAAGACATGAACCGCTTGGTAATGAGGAGTTACGTAAGGCAACATTTAAAATTATTGATCTAGCTTTTGGGAAGCGGCGCAAGATGTTACGTTCAGCGCTCGTAGAGCTATTTGGCTCATCTGCAGCAGCAGAAAGTGCGCTAAATCAGATTGGAATCGACCCAACGCTACGTGGTGAATCCTTACTTGTTACCGATTTTCTCCGTATCGCAAAGCTTCTAACAAAGTAATACGCTCGCTAGGTGGCCGATAAAACAACTGTCCGGGTGCCGGGCAAGATAAATCTGCAACTCTCGGTCGGGCCACTCCAAAAAGATGGATATCACGAGCTCGCAACAGTCTTTCAATCAGTATCGCTATATGACGAGGTCTCACTCAAATTAATTGATGGCGATGAGATAAGAGTAAATACTGAAGGAAAAGCTGGCGTTCCGGATGGAAAAGAAAATCTGGCATATCAAGCAATTGATTTGATGCGTCGAAAGTTTGAAGTAAAAGATGGAATTGAAATAAAAATCAAAAAAGAGATTCCAATTGCTGGAGGTATGGCAGGCGGTAGTGCAAATGCAGGCGCTGCAATTGTTGGCTTTGATTCACTCTTCTCACTTGGACTTTCCCGAAATGAGATGGAAACACTTGGTTCAGAACTTGGCGCAGATGTGCCATTTACTATCTCTGGCGGAACCGCAATCGGTACTGGTCGAGGAGATCGCATCACGCCAGTCCTATCTAGGGGAAATTATTTCTGGGTGCTTGCCTTATCAAGTACTGGTCTTTCAACCCCTGCTGTTTACAACGAATGTGATCGATTGCGTGAAGGGTTAGATATCGCAACACCTCATGTAAGTGATGAGTTAGTTCAAGCTCTTAGTCGTGGTGATGCGGCAGCACTTGGAAAAGTTTTAGTTAATGATTTGCAAGCTGCAGCCTGTTCATTAAAGCCAGCGTTGCGATTAATTCTTGATGTCGGTATTGATTATGGCGCATTAGGCGGAATCGTCTCTGGTTCTGGTCCGACGGTTGCCTTCCTTGCAGAGAGTGAAGATCATGCTCTCGATCTTGTAGTTGCCCTAACTTCAAGTGGCGTTGTTGGAAATGTTTTAAGAGCCCAAGGGCCAGTACCTGGCGCACGGGTAGTCACTGATTGAGTTATCTGGATTAAGGGGATTTCCACTTACCCAATAGAATTCAGGTTCCTCCATTGTGTAGTGGCTAGCACATGGGCCTTTGAAGCCCAGGGTCCAGGATCGATACCTGGTGGAGGAGCGATGATGCGAGAGAATTGCTTCCGAGAGATCGCCTAACGGCGAGAAAGGTGGGGCGTTGAGCCGGCTCGATCTAGTGATCGTCCTCGCCGCTGGCGAGGGAACTCGGATGAAATCAAGCCTCCCAAAAGTTCTTCATAAAATTTCCGGCAGAACAATTCTCGAACATTTACTAAATGCAGTCTCGGAAGTTGAAAGTAAAGAAGTTCGAGTTGTTGTAGGTGCAGGCAGCCAAGAAGTTACCGAAGCTCTATCTACCTTTTCTAAATCGGCGAAATCAGTCCTTCAAGAAGTAAGACGTGGCACCGGAGATGCAGTTCGAATCGCACTCTCTGATTCTCCTGCAACTGGAACCGTACTTGTCTGTGCTGGCGATACTCCATTACTAACCTCTCAAACTCTTAGATCTCTTGTTGAAAGACATAGCAAGAGTGGTGCCGCAGCAACAGTTTTGACCGCAGAACTTCCTGATCCATTTGGTTACGGACGAATCGTTAAAGCAAATGGCGAACTTATTTCAATTGTTGAAGAGCGAGATGCAGATAAAGACCAGCGTGAAATTACAGAAATCAACTCTGGCGTTTACCTCTTTGATATCGCAGCCCTGCGCGACTCACTAACAAAACTTGATAAGAAGAATTCTCAAGGTGAAGAGTATTTAACAGATGTAATTGGAATCCTTCGAAAAGCAGGAAAGTCAGTCGGCACTCATTTAACCGAAGACTTTACAGAAATCTTAGGCATCAATGACAGATCACAATTAGCAGATGTTTCAGCGCTGCTACGAGATCGAATTAACGAGGCGCTTATGTTAAGTGGCGTAACTATTGTTGACTCGGCCAGTACTTGGATTGATCTCAATGCAGAAATTGAAGGCGATGTTCGAATTGAACCTGGAACCTCAATCCAAGGAAAAAGCAAAATCAAAGCGGGCGCTGTAATTGGACCGCGCACTACTTTGATTGATTGCGAAGTTGGCAGCGGGGCCAAAATCATTGAATCGCATTGCGAATCGAGCAAGATTGGCAAAGAGGCAAAAGTTGGGCCATATGCGCACCTGCGAAGTGGCACAGTTTTAGCTGGCGATGTAAAGGTCGGCTCATTTGTTGAAACGAAGAATGCCCATGTTGGCGAAGGTTCCAAGGTTCCGCACCTCTCTTATGTAGGCGACGCCGAGATTGGAAAAGAGACCAATATCGGAGCTGCGACTATTTTTGTTAATTATGATGGCGTCGAGAAGCATCAGACCAAAGTCGGAGATCATGTGCGAATCGGCAGCGATTCCATGTTGATTGCTCCAGTAACAATCGGCGATGGTGCTTACACTGCTGCTGGATCTGTGATTAATGAAGACGTGCCGCCGGGCGCGCTTGGCATAGGTAGAGCGCGACAAGTCAATATTCTTGGCTGGGTATTAAAGAAACGTAAAGGTTCCAAGTCCGCCAATGCAGCAGAGGAGAAGAAATGAGTAACGAGCTCCGCCTGAGTTCCGAAAAACGTCTGCGCATCTTTACTGGTCGCGGCTATCCAGAGCTAGCAGAAGAAGTTGCAGCTGAACTCGGAGTTCCAATTACACCAACTTCAGCATATGACTTTGCAAATGGTGAAATCTTTATTCGCTTCGAAGAGAGCGTTCGCGGTTGCGATGCCTTTGTAATTCAAAGCCATTCTGCGCCAGTAAATAAACAGATAATGGAACAACTCATTATGGTCGATGCGCTAAAGCGTGCATCTGCTAAACGAATCACTGTGATTGCACCGTTTTACGGTTATGCAAGACAAGATAAAAAACATCGAGGCCGCGAACCAATCTCAGCTCGATTGATGGCAGATTTATTTAAGACCGCTGGTGCAGATCGTTTAATGACAGTTGATCTACATTCTGCACAGATTCAAGGATTTTTTGATGGCCCAGTAGATCACCTTCATGCACTGCCACTTCTTGCAAATTATGTTGGATCAAAAGTTGATAGATCTCGCTTAACGATTGTTTCACCAGATTCGGGAAGAGTTCGCGTTGCAGAACGTTGGAGCGATATCTTGGGTGGCACGCAGATTGCATTCATTCATAAAACACGTGACCCACGGGTCCCAAACGAAGCTGTAACCGGCCGAGTAGTCGGTGAAGTCAAAGGACAGACTTGTGTAGTTATCGATGACATGATCGATACCGCAGGCACAATCACCAAAGCAGTTGAGGCTCTTTATAACGACGGCGCGAAAGAAGTAATTATTGCTGCCACTCATCCAGTCTTCTCCGGTTCTGCAGCAGAGCGCCTAGTAAATTCCAAGGTCAGTGAAGTTGTAGTCGCAAATACCTTGCCAATCCCTGATGATAAGAAGTTCCCGAATTTAACGGTGCTATCTATTGCGCCATTGATTGCAAGGGCAATTAGAGAAGTATTTGAAGATGGCTCAGTAACAAGTCTCTTCGACGGCCACGCTTAGTGAGAAGGAAAGTTGCGCTTCTACTTGCGCTCCTAAGTTTAGTTTCAACTGCTCCAACTGCATCAGCTAGCGAGCCTTACCAAGTTACGGTGATGTCGCGGAATCTTTATTTAGGTGCAGATGTTGGAGTCGCACTTGATCTTATTCCAGATTTTCCAGCCGCCGCCCAATTCATGTGGGATCAGGTTAAAGCAACTGATTTTTCAAAACGAGTTACAAAATTAGCAGGTGAAGCAGCCCAAGATAAACCAGATTTAATTGGCATCCAAGAAGCCACAACTTGGTACTGTAAAAAGAATCTCTGGAGTAGCAAAGTCGCCGTCTTTGATTTTCTAAGGCAATTTATCGAAGCAACTAAGGAATCTGGAACGCCATACGTTCTAGCAAAAGCCGATGAAATTGAAGCTTATAACCCTGGCTACTCAATAGCGGCTATCCCATATCTAACTAAAGTTGAAGACCCATCGGTATTTCAATCGATATTCGGCAGTAATTCTGCTTCCTGTGGTTTCACAATCGGTGATGCGATATTGGTTAGAGAAGATTTGGCTGCCAACATAATAAGAGTCGGTAATACAGAGTACGACGCCACTTACTCAATTGTTCCAACAATCATGACAATCTATCGTGGCTATACCTGGTTAGATTTAAAGGTTAAAGATTCAGTAGTCAGAGTTGTTTCTACTCATTTGGAATCAATCTGGGATGAGAATAAAGTTCCCAATTCGGCACTTCAGGCGCAGCAACTTGTAAGCGATCTAGCTAATTCCAAGATGCCATTGATTGTGATGGGGGATTTCAATGCCGATTATCGAGATCCGCGTCCAATAAACGCACCGAATCCAGGTGAACAGCCAGTTGTAAGTGAAGCTTGTCCAACCTCTGGGGCGGCTGCATGTAATGCATATACAGCGATGATTGAAGCAGGATTTACAAATGCATCACCAGATGCGAAGAATCCTAAGTATTTTTCCTGGGGCGCTGGTGCATTATTAAATGGTCCAGATCCAAAGCGGATGGCGCAGGCAAAGATTGATGGCAATCAATATGGCTTTACTGATCGACTTGATTATGTATTCACCAAAAATGTGTATGCAAACGTTTCATCTAAGATGATTGGAAATATCTATCCAGATGGTTCCTCAAACTGGGATTGTGGAGCTGAAAAGTGTTTTGCATCCGATCATGCAGGAGTCGTTGCAACAATTGAACTACCGCGAGCAGCTAGCGCAGAAGATCCGGCGCTTCCCGACCATGCAAGATTCCCGCTAGGGATTTGGCACTTTATTGCAATTCTCTTGGTTGCCTTTGTCTCTTGGCGGATTGCCCGTCGTATCTCGCGACGATTTGGCGATTAATGCAGGGCTAGATAACCTTCGGCTCCACGGCGAGGGGTAGCCCCCGTAATCGACGAAAGGCAAGAAAATGGCAGAAGTATCAATTAAAGGCGCACTCCGTAATGAATTCGGTAAAGGCGCATCACGCAGAATCCGCCGCGATGGTTCAGTACCTGCAGTTATTTATGGTCACGGTGAGAAACCAACACATATCTCGTTACCAGCTCGCGAAGTTGGAATCGCTATTAAAACTTCAAACGTTCTGCTAAATATTGACCTTGGAGAAAAACAAGAATTAGTACTACCTAAATCGATTGTTCGTAATCCACTAAAGGGCAATCTTGAACATATAGATTTAATTATCGTGCGTCGTGGTGAGCGCGTTACCGTTAATGTTCCAGTACATGCATCTGGTAAACACGATCCAGAAGGTATTTTGGAGCACGTACATAACACAATTGAAGTAGAAGCGGATGTAACATCAATTCCACAAGCGCTCGAGTTAGATATCACCGGCTTAATGGCTGGCGATTCGAAGTTAGCTTCTGATGTCGTTCTTCCAGAAGGCGTCACACTTAAGAGCGATCCAAAGATGGTTGTTGTTCACCTATCGGTACGTGCCGCAGTCGAAGAAGTTATCCCAGTCGCTGCTGCCGCTGAAGGTGAAGGCGCTGCGCCTGCTGAAGGTGAAGCCGCTGCTGCCGCTGAAGGTGGCGCGGAGGGCGAGAAGAAATAGTCGTAACCTTCCTTCATGTTTGGTAAAACGAAGGAGAGTTGGATTGTTATCGGGCTGGGTAATCCCGGCGCGCAATACGAACGCACTCGCCACAATATCGGCGCGATGGTTATCAACCAACTTGCATTTCAAAATAACGCGAAATTTAGTAACCATAAGTCGCGTGCTGATATTGCCCAATTTAAATTGTCAGGGATTTCAGTTGTTGCAGCAACGTTGCGTTGCTATATGAATGAATCAGGTGGTCCGACTAAAGGACTAACCGATTACTTTAAAGTTAAAAGCGATCGCTTAATTGTTGTACACGATGAGTTAGATATTCCATTCGAGGCGATCCGCTTAAAGCAAGGCGGTGGCGATAATGGCCATAATGGCTTAAAGAGCATCACCTCTGTTTTGGGTGCGGACTACTTCCGAATTCGAATGGGAATAGGTAGACCAGTTGGCCAACAAGATCCAGCCGACTTTGTATTGAAACCATTTAACGCAACAGAAAAGAAAGCTTTGCCTGACTTTGTTGCGAAAGGGGCGAGTTCAATTGAATCCCTGATTACAGAGAGCCTCGAGATAGCGCAGACAAAATTTAATAGTTAGGCATTTTTAAGAATTTACAATAGATTTTGATTAGCCCCCTCCCTTTCGGGAAGCGGGGCCTATCGGCGTTTACAGGTAAGGAAAGTTCATGAGTAAGTTAGGCGGGATTGCAAAGCTCTCCAAGGAGAGTCTGGCAAAGTTGAGCGCGAGTGATCGATTAATCGCACCGCTTTCAGCATTCCCACAATTAATCGCCGCCAGAGCAGCCGATAAGAAACTGGTACTTGTTA
>CAZCQR010000022.1:0-13044 GCA_964500885.1 uncultured Clavibacter sp. | reverse complement strand
GCAAAGAATGAAAACTCGGCTGAAGTGGAGATTCGCGCATCTTGGACACCTAAGGATGCTGCAAAATTAATTCAGCATCTCATCGCTTGGTTTAATTTACTTGAGGTATCAGCTGGCTTGACCCCGTTGACTAATGGCGTCACGGCATTGACACCGCGAAAATAATTTATCTAAATGCAATTACTTACTTCGCCTGCTGGGGGCACGCCCTCGGTAATTGAGACGAAGAGCGATTTTGCAAAGGCTATTTCCGAACTCGCCGGAGGTTCGGGTCCGATAGCAATTGATGCTGAAAGAGCTAGCGGTTTTCGCTATAGCGCTCGGGCCTACCTAATTCAGATCTTCCGCCGCGGGGGCGGATTGCATCTAATAGATCCCATAAGTTTGAAGGGTTCTGCAGAAATTTCCAATTTAAATAGATTGCTTGAGACCGAAGAATGCGTCATACATGCAGCGAGCCAGGATCTGCCCTGCCTTCGCGAATTTGGAATTCTCCCTCAAAAATTATTTGATACTGAATTAGGAGCAAGAATTGCAGGTTGCGAACGAGTTGGCCTTGGCCCGCTCTGCGAAAATTTATTGGAGATTTCCTTGGCAAAAGAACATAGCGCAGTGGATTGGTCTATCCGGCCGCTCCGTCCTGAATGGCTTGATTACGCAGCACTTGATGTCGCTGTCCTGATTGATCTCCGCGACAAAGTTTTCGAATTATTGGAATCACAAGGAAAATTGGATTGGGCTAATGAAGAGTTTGGAGCGCAACTTGAAATTCAACAGGTAAAGGTTAGAAATGAACCATGGCGGCGAACTTCTGGCATGCATCAGATAAGAACTCGCCCGCAGATGGCAATCATTCGAGAGCTTTGGAATAAACGTGATCAAATTGCCGCCGAAATAGATCTGGCTCCGGGTCGACTCTTATCCGATTCGGTATTAATTGCTCTTGCGAAATCAGATGTAAAAACTAAGGATGAATTCCTAGCCTTACCCGAGGCAAAAATGAAAATCAGAAACGATCTGCAGCAGAGTTATGTTGAAACCTGGCTCACCGCTTACTTAAACGCAAAATCTCTTCTTGAAAAAGATTGGCCGCAACTGCGCGCAAAATCAGATAGCTTGCCTCCGATCAAGATCTGGCGAGATAAATATCCCTTAGCCCACGCCCATCTAACTCATGCTCGCCACAACCTCAATGAACTTGCAGTTAATCTCTCGCTCCCCCTTGAGAATCTGCTAACGCCGGAGACTCTTCGTCGAATCTGCTTCGACAATGGCCATGAGACCAAGTATCGAGAACCGGAAGCATTGATGCCGTTAGTCGAAAAGCAGCTCCGTGCTTCGGGCGCACGTCAATGGCAGATATCTAGATGTGCACGCTTGATAGCAGAATCGCTCTGCCAGAACGAGCCCTTAGTGCTGGAGAAGATAGATGATTCAGAAGAAGCCATAGAGCCTGCAGAGTGATGGGAATTACGCAACATTAGAGTTGCGTAATTCGAGAGGGGGTCGTAGGCTCCATCTCATGCTTAGCAGTTTCTTGATTGCTCTCCGCGAAGGCTTAGAGGCCGCCTTGATTATCGGCATCCTTGTGGCTTACGTGGTCAAAACCAATCGAAGAAACCTCCTATTGCCAATCTGGAGCGGCGTGAGCGCAGCTTTAGCCCTGAGCGTAGGACTCGTATTTTTCCTAGCCTTCACTTCAAGAGAGCTATCTGCAAGAGGTGAAGAGTTCTTTGCCGGAACAACTTCAATTATTGCCGTTGCGCTAGTGACTTGGATGGTTTTCTGGATGAAGCGAACTGCTCGCGCTCTTCGCGCGGAACTTCATGGAAAAGTTGAAGAGGCAGCCGTTATAGGTTCATTTGCTCTAACCGCGGCAGCATTTTTTGCCGTTGCTCGAGAAGGTCTGGAAACGGCGCTATTTGTATATTCAAATTTCAGAACTGTTGGATCAAAAACTCCAGCAACAATTGGATTAATTGTTGGTTTAGCTCTGGCTGTCGCTTTGGGATATTTGATCTATCGTCGAGCAATCAATTTGAATCTTTCGAAATTCTTTACGATTACCGGTGCCGCTCTAATAGTTGTCGCAGCGGGTGTTCTCTCCTATGGCATTCATGAGTTCCAAGAATTGGGATGGTTGCCAGGCGAGAGTTCTTATATTTGGGATGTCACCAGCTGGATGGCGCCGGACTCCGTAATTGCAACGCTCCTTGCCGGCACGATTGGTTTTGACACGACGATGTCCTGGCTCCAGTTCCTAGTTTGGGGCGCTTACTTAGTCGGAATTCTGGGTCTATACCTCCGCAAAGTTCCCGTAAAGGAGAACCTGGCCTCGGCCATCAAGTAATTTCCCTTATTGCTACCGGCGAGTAGGGTTGGACTCATGAATACCGCCAAAACCTCTACCAATGTAGTCCTTGTCGATGCCGTCCGCACTCCATTTGGAAAGGCGGGAAGTCTTTATGCTGGCACGCGAGCCGATGACATCGTTGTGCGTTGCATTAGAGGGTTGCTAGAACGCAATCCAAAAGTTAATCCAGCAGAGATCGATGATGTAGCGATAGCAGCTGCAACACAATTTGGCGATCAGGGAATGAATATTGGTCGTTCAGCAACAATTCTTTCTGGTATTCCAAATACCGTCCCTGGTTATTCAATTGATCGTTGGTGCGCAGGTGCAATGACATCAGTTACAACTCTTGCTGGCTCTATCAATATGGGCGCTTACAACTTAGCTATTGCAGGCGGCGTCGAACATATGGGCAATCACCCAATGGGCGAGGGAATGGATCCAAACCCGCGTTACTTGGCAGAGAAAATAGTAGATACCGATGCATTATCAATGGGAAATACTGCAGAACGATTGCATGACAAATTCCCACATTTAACTAAAGAGCGTGCTGATAAATACGCACTTAACTCACAATTAAAGACAGAGGCTGCATATAAATCTGGAAAGATTCAACCTAATCTAATTCCAGTTGCAGTAAGAAATGCAGAGCAAGGTTGGGGCGTTGCAACAGTTGACGAACCTCCAAGACCTGGCACAACATTAGAAGCGCTTGCAGCGCTAAAGACTCCATTTAGACCGAATGGTCGAGTAACTGCAGGAAATGCAGCGGGCTTAAATGATGGCGCTACCGCAGCGCTCCTCGCTAGTGAGAGCAAGGCAAAAGAACTTGGCCTCCCGATAAAAGCTAAATTAATTACCTTTGCATTTGCAGGCGTAGAACCTGAAATTATGGGCTACGGACCAGTTCCATCAACTCTGAAAGCTCTACAACTTGCTGGTCTATCTATCGAAGATATTGGACTCTTTGAAATAAATGAAGCTTTCTCAATTCAAGTCCTCTCCTTCTTGGATTATTTCGGCATTGCAGATGACGATCCCCGTGTGAATATTTATGGCGGCGCAATAGCTGTTGGTCACCCGCTAGCCTCCTCGGGAATTAGATTGATGCTAAATCTGGCAGAAGGCTTTAGAGAAAGACCAGATGTTCGTTACGGCATAACAACTATGTGTATTGGTTTAGGAATGGGTGGAACTGTTATCTGGGAGAACCCAAATTACAAAGCTGGAAAGGCAAGTTAATGAGCGAAGTTTCAGCACCTGCTAATGCGCCAGAAGAAGTAGTAACTAAGGCGCTACTGCGTGAAGTAGATCTGACGCCATTTGGTTTCGCAGGAAAACTTGCGTTAATTACTTTAGATAACGGGATGGATCACACCAGACCAAATACTTTGGGTCCGAAATCACTTGCCGAAATTGATACAGCCTTAACAACCGCAGAAGCAAGCGATGCTGCGGCAATCGCAATTACAGGTAAGCCATTTATCTTCGCTGCTGGAGCCGATCTATCTGGTTTACCTTTTGTAACAGATATTAAGCAGGCGCTTGCGATTGGGAAATTTGGCCATGATCTATTTAAGCGATTAGGGCGTAGCAAGAAACCAACCTTTGCTTTCATTAACGGACTGGCGCTTGGCGGTGGGTTGGAAATTGGCCTGCACTGTAATTATCGAACTCTGGCGACTACTGCATTTACAGCGCTTCCAGAGTGCTTCCTTGGCTTAGTTCCAGGTTGGGGTGGGGCAACAATTTTGCCAAAATTAATTGGACCAGAAAAAGCTGTACAAGTGATTATTCAGAATGCTTTAAATAACAACACTATGATGAAATCGAAAGATGCACTCGCGCTAGGCGTAGTTGATGCCGTTTATGCTCCGGCAGATTTCTTAGAGAACTCTGTTCGATTTGCAGCTGAGATTCTAAATGGCAAAAAGAAAATCGAACGAGTTGACCATAGTAAAGATAACGCTGCTTGGGAGCGAGCAATTGCAACCGGTAAAGCAGCAGTAGCTAAAAAATATGGCGGCGCTGATATTGAATCGCCACGCCGTGCACTAGAGCTAATTGCTGCTGCCCAGCACAACACCTTGGATCAAGGCTTTGATGCAGAAGATGAAGTACTTGCTCAGTTGGTCATGAGCAATCCACTTCGCGCCTCACTTTATGCCTTCAATCTCATCCAAAAGAAGCGAAAGAAAGTTGAGGGCGCTCCGAAAGCAGCTCTCGCTAGAAAAGTTACCAAGGTAGGAATCGTCGGTGCCGGTTTAATGGCATCGCAATTAGCGCTACTTTTTATTCGAAACCTGAAGGTGCCGGTAGTACTTACCGATTTAGATCAGGCGCGAGTTGATAAAGGTGTCGCTTGGATTCATAGTGAAATTGATAAATTGGTTGAGAAGAAACGTCTAAATGAAGAAGGCGCTCGACGTTTGAAGGGTCTGGTTTCTGGCTCAGTTGATCAAAATGTCTTTGCTTCTGCCGACTTTATTGTTGAAGCTGTTTTCGAAGAGCTCTCAATCAAGCAGAAGCTATTTAAAGATCTAGAGGCAATCATCTCCCCTGAATGCATACTTGCAACAAATACCTCCTCACTATCAGTTGAAAAGATGGGCGAAGGATTACAGCATCCGGAGCGAGTTGTCGGTTTTCACTTCTTTAATCCAGTTGCGATCATGCCACTACTTGAGGTCGCACGAACCAGCAAAACTGATGATGCCACAACTGCAACGGCAATTAATGTTGGTAAAGAATTAAAAAAGACCATGATTATCTGTAAAGATGCTCCTGGTTTTGTTGTGAATCGACTTCTCACAAGGTTTATGGGCGAAGTAACGGATGCGATAGATGAAGGAACTCCATACGACGTTGCAGATAGCGCGCTAAGACCATTGGGCTTCCCAATGTCGCCATTAGAACTATTTGGACTCGTTGGACCAGGTGTTGCGTTACATGTTGCCAAAACATTGAATGCAAACTTGGGACCACGGTATCGAATCTCTCCTACCGTCCAGCGATTGGTAGAAAATAACGTTAAATCTTTCTACATCAAAGATGAAACTGGAAAGTTAGCTCCAAATAATGAAGCGCTTGCGCTAGTAGAGAAAGGCGCTACGCCATCGACAGCTGAAGAAGTACGTGCTCGCGCGCTTAAGGCTCTTGCCGAAGAGGCGCGGATGATGCTCGATGAGGGCGTTGTGGCTACCGCCTCAGAGATTGATCTCTGCATGCTCTTAGGCGCAGGTTGGCCGATGCATCTTGGTGGAATTCTTCCTTATTTAGATAGAGAAGGAATTAGTGAAGCGGTTTGCGGTCAACGTTTTCATCAACACGGAGTTGCGTCGCTTCTCGCGTAGCTCGCTTTGAAAACCAGGTAACAAGCTGTCTTGATACAGATTGTGCATTGATGCCCATTTCATCTAGCAATTGAGCTCGTTTTGCATGTTCATAGAAATCAAGCGGAACGCCAATTGAATGGATTGGTATATCTATTTCACGGTCTCGGAAAAATTCAGATAGTGAACTTGCAATGCCACCATGTGAAATGCCATCTTCAATTACAACAACCTGCGAATAACGATCTGCCATCTTCGCAATAGCATCAATTGGTAATGGTTTGACCCAGCGTGGATCAACCACAGTTACTCCGACACCTTCGCGGTAAGCCTGGGATGCTGCATCTACCGCAATCTGTGCCATCGCGCCGACAGCAATTAAGAGAATATCTGGACTCTCGCCACGATAGAGAATGTCCATGCCATCGCGACGTTCAAATGCAGGTAAATCAGGATTAATAGCACCTTTAGGGAATCTAATTAATGAAGGCGCATCCTTAATATTTATCGATTCACGTAGTAATTCTTGGAGGCGAACACCATCACGTGGTGCCGCTACATGAAGCCTTGGCACAATTCCAGTAAGAGCCAGATCCCAAATTCCATTATGTGACGGACCATCATCGCCTGTTATACCGGCACGATCCAATACAAATGTAACTCCTGCCTTGTGAAGCGCGACATCAAGAAGAAGTTGATCAAAAGCTCGATTTAGGAATGTTGAATAAATTGCTACAACTGGATGTAAACCAGTGAAAGCTAATCCGGCAGCCGATGTCGTCGCATGTTGCTCAGCAATTCCCACATCGAAAGTTCGATCAGGAAATTCGGCCTGGAATTTATCTAATCCTGTTGGTCCAAGCATCGCAGCAGTAAGCGCAACTACATCTTTTCTCTCACGGCCAATACTTACTAGCGCTTCAGAGAATTCCTGAGTCCAGGTTTTCCCCGATTTCGCTAATGGCTCCCCTGTCTCCGGGTCTACAACTCCGACTGCATGAAACTTCTCTGCTTCATCATTGATTGCAGGAGCATGGCCTCGACCCTTTTCCGTAATTGCGTGAACAATTACCGGTCCTGAGAACTTCTTAGCCTGTATCAACGCCTTCTCTAATGCAGCGATGTCATGTCCATCAACTGGGCCAATATATTTAAGTCCTAAATCTTCAAACATTCCTTGTGGTGCGACGATATCTTTCAAACCCTTTTTCATACCATGAAGAGTTTCGTAGATAGGTTGTCCAACTACCGGAGTTCGTTCAAGAACGCCCTTACCCCAATCCAAAAACTTTTCATAACCTTTTGTAGCACGTAACGTTGAAAGATAAGTTGCAACTCCACCAATAGTTGGCGAATATGAACGCTCGTTATCATTAACAACGATTACAATTGGTAGATCCTTAGAGGCGGCTATGTTATTGAGGGCTTCCCACGCCATCCCGCCAGTCAAAGAACCATCGCCAACAACGGCAACAACATTCCGATCTTTTATTCCTTGCACTTGGAAGCCACGTGCAATTCCATCTGCCCAAGAGAGTGCAGTTGATGCATGAGAGTTTTCGACAACGTCATGCTTACTCTCTCCGCGATTTGGATAGCCTGATGCACCGCCACGTTGTCTTAGTTTTTCGAAACCAGGAGCGCGACCGGTAAGAATCTTATGAACATATGATTGATGTCCGGTATCGAAGACCACGACATCATGTGGCGATTGAAAAATTCGATGAACGGCAATAGTAAGTTCAACAACTCCAAGATTTGGCCCAAGATGACCGCCAGATTTTGATACCTTTTCAATTAAGAATTCGCGAATCTCTTCCGAAAGTTCGATCAACTCTGAATTACTCATTCGCGCTAGATCAGAAGGTGAGGAGATTCGGTCGAGGTATCTCATAACGCTAATGTTAACGAGAAACTAGCCAAGAAGTGATCTGAGGACGTACTGCATGATTCCGCCGTGGCGGTAATAGTCGGCCTCACCCGGGGTATCTATCCGCACCCGAGCTGTGAATTTCTTATCGCCAGCGATTATGGTTACTGTCGATGGAATCTTTCCATTATTTAATTCAGTTACTCCCTGAATGTCAAAAGTCTCATCGCCAATTAATCCAAGTGATTCTGCGGTTTCACCATCATTAAATTGCAAAGGTAAAACGCCCATACCTATTAAATTCGATCTATGTATTCGTTCAAAAGATTCAGCAATTACAGCTTTCACTCCAAGTAGAGCAGTTCCTTTTGCCGCCCAGTCTCTTGAAGAGCCAGAACCATATTCTTTGCCAGCAAGAATAATCAGAGGAATACCAGCGCTCTGATATGCCATCGATGCTTCATAAATTGTCGTTTGTTCGCCACCTGCCAAGAAGTTCTTGGTAAAGCCACCTTCCACACCACTTAGCAAGAGATTCTTCAAACGAATATTGGCAAAGGTGCCGCGAATCATTACTTCGTGATTGCCGCGTCGCGACCCATAAGAATTGAAATCAGCTTTTGCAACTCCATGTTCCTGGAGATACTTACCCGCAGGCGAATCAGGTTTAATTGAACCAGCAGGTGAAATGTGATCGGTTGTAACCGAGTCACCAAGTTTTGCAAGTACTCGTGCGCCAGAAATATCTGTGACTGGCTTTGGCTGGCGTGGCATACCTTCAAAGTAAGGAGGTTTTCTTACATAAGTAGATTTTGCATCCCACTCAAAAATCTTTCCAGTTGGTGTATCTAAGGAAGTCCAACGTTGGTCGCCATCAAATACGCTGGCATAATCTTTACGGAACATTTCTGAGGAAATTACCGAGTCAATTACATCTTGAATCTCTTTTTGAGATGGCCAGATATCCTTAAGAAAAACATCGTTTCCATTCTGATCTTTCCCTAGCGAATCATTACTAAAATCATGGTTCATAGATCCTGCCAGTGCGTATGCAACAACTAGTGGAGGCGATGCCAGGTAATTCATCTTTACATCTGGGCTAATTCTGCCTTCAAAATTTCTATTTCCAGATAGAACTGCAGCGACAGCAAGATCATTTTCATTAACAACTTTGCTAACTTCTTGTGGAAGAGGTCCAGAATTTCCAATACATGTGACGCAACCGTAGCCAACTAAATTGAAACCTAATTTCTCTAAGTAGGGTGTTAATCCAGCTTTATCGTAATAATTTGTAACAACTTTTGATCCAGGCGCCAAAGTGGTCTTAACCCATGGCTTACTTGTTAAGCCACGTTCTGCCGCTTTCTTTGCCAATAAACCAGCGCCAATCATCACACTCGGATTTGAAGTATTGGTGCAGGAAGTTATCGATGCAATAACTACAGAGCCATTAGAAACTTTTCCTTCTCTTCCATTAACAGCGACTGAAATATCTCCGGTATGAGTTTTTTCAGTCAAATAACTTGGCAGTGATTTTGCAAATGAAGATTTTGCCTCGTTAAGAGGAACACGATCCTGCGGACGCTTTGGTCCAGCAATTGATGGAACAACATCTGCAAGATTTAGTTCAAGGTGTTCGGAATATCTCGGAGTTGCATTTGGATCATGCCAAATATTCTGAGCTTTAGCGTATTTCTCAACTAGCTCAATCTGTTCTTTGCTTCTTCCTGTTAGTTCGAGATAGCGAAGGGTTTCTTCATCGATTGGGAAGATCGCAACTGTGGAGCCATATTCTGGAGACATGTTTCCAATGGTTGCTCGGTTTGCCATAGGCAATGCACTGACACCTGGTCCATAAAATTCCACAAATTTTCCGACAACGCCATGCTTTCGCAGCATTTCAGTAATAGTCAAAACCAAATCTGTAGCAGTAGTTCCAGCTGATAAAGCACCATTAAGTTTGAAGCCGACTACTCTAGGAATCAACATTGAAACTGGTTGTCCAAGTAACGCTGCCTCCGCCTCGATTCCACCAACTCCCCAACCAAGGACTCCTAATCCATTGACCATAGTTGTGTGCGAATCAGTTCCGACAACGGTGTCCGGATAAGCACGAAGCGTGCCATTGACTTCGCGAGTCATGATTACTCGAGCTAAATATTCAATATTTACTTGATGGACAATTCCAGTACCGGGCGGGACAACTTTGAATTCATCGAATGCAGTCTGACCCCAGCGAAGGAATCGATATCGCTCAGTATTTCTCTGATATTCAATATCAACATTTTCGGTAAACGAAGATGAAGTGCCATATTTATCGGCAATAACGGAGTGATCAATTACAAGTTCTGCTGGAGCTAATGGATTTACCTTTGCCGGATCGCCGCCAAGTTCTGCCAGGGCCTCTCTCATAGTTGCAAGATCAACCACGCATGGAACTCCAGTGAAATCCTGCATGATCACTCTTGCAGGAGTGAATTGAATTTCTGTATCGGGGTTAGATTCAGGATTCCAACTGGCTAACGCCTTTATCTGTTCAGCAGTGATATTTGCGCCATCTTCGGTACGAAGTAGATTCTCAAGGAGTATCTTGAGAGAGAATGGAAGTGTTGCTGATCCCTCTAGTTTGGTGATATCAAAAATCTCATAGCTTTTGCCGGCAACTTCTAGTTTCTTACGTGCTTTAAAGGAATCGTTGCTCACATCCCAATCTTAACTGGATGGAGGTGAGAGCCAAGTCAAGGCTACTTAATGAACCTCGCCACAACTTCCATGTGCTGTGTCATTGGAAATAGGTCGAAAGCTCGTATTGCATCCAATTTATAGCCAGCTTTTATGAGTGTAGAAGTATCTCTGGCTAGCGCGGCTGGATCGCACGCAACATAGACCAAAGTTCTCGGGGCCAAACGAACTATCTCTCCTAAAACTTTCTCCCCGGCGCCGGTACGAGGCGGATCCGCAATCACAACATCCGCACGCATGAATTTCGATAATAACTTTTCGACTCTACCTTGGAGAATTTCCACATTCACATCATTTGCAAATATCCGCCTTGCATCCGTCGTTGCCGAAATTGATTCTTCAATCATGGTTACTCGACCAGCTGCTCCAATGGCCGAAATCGCCGGTACTGCAAATAATCCAACTCCAGAATAAAGATCAAAGACATGATCGGCGCTACGAAACTCTGAAAAAGTAGCGACAACTTCAGTTAAGAGTTCCGGAGCTCGCACATGACTCTGCCAGAAACTTTCCGGAGAAATCTCAAAGTGAAAGCCGGCAACAGTCTGTTTAACTAATTTGAAGTCTTCTCGGTTTTCAACAAAATAACTAGCCGTTTCACTGCTATCGACAATCGCGTGAATTTTCTTATCCGCCGGCGCCTTGAGTTGGTTCATCTTCTCAAAATCAATTTTTACATCAGCGATTTCACATCTATCAATCTCAATCAATTCATTACTTCTAGATTTGAATAAGCCTGCTCTTCGATTTGCGGTGGCTGTAAATTCCATCCTAGTTCGCCATGCAAATACGGGAGATACTTCCTCAACCGCAATCGACAAATCAATTTTTGCAAGGCGACGAAATTGCTCTGTAATAATCTCTGCTTTTAGGGACCTTTGTCTAGCCGGCTTTATATGTTGAAAATCGCAACCGCCACAACCATCACTATGAGCAAATTTACATTTTGGAGCTATTCGGTCAGGAGAACTTTCTAAAACTTCAATCACATCTGCTCGTGCAAAATTCTTGGTTAAACCTGTGATTCTTATTCTTGCTTTCTCACCTGGTATCGAGTGACGGACAAAAATTACTCTGCCTTCATATCGCGCTACACAGTGTCCACCATGTGCAATCGCTTGAATATCAACGATCATTTCTTCGCCAATATTCACTTTTCTGCCTTTCAAGCGTGGATTAGTTAGAGCAGCTATTTAAGGTGTAAATTCTCTCATTGTGCACATCGTGATTATGGGATGCGGGCGCGTTGGCTCCACTCTGGCGAGGGAGTTTCAAAATCTAGGTCATTCAGTCGCCGTTATCGATCAAGATCGTGAGGCTTTTCGAAGACTTGGCGCCGACTTTAATGGTTTGACTGTTGCCGGAATTGGCTTTGATAGAGATACCTTACTAGAAGCAGGGATTGAAAGAGCTGATGCATTTGCAGCCGTCTCTGATGGTGATAATTCAAATATTCTTGCTGCGCGCGTCGCACGTGAAACTTATGGTGTTAAGAATGTAGTGGCACGAATTTACGATCCAGGTAGAGCAGAAATTTATCAACGACTTGGTATTCCTACAGTCGCAACTGTCCTCTGGACCACTGATCAAATAATGCGAAGAATTCTTCCTTCCGGTGCAAAATCAGAATGGCAAGATGCGTCAGGAAAGGTTCAACTTTCTGAGGTACATCTCCATAGCGACTGGTACGGAAATCCCGTATTAATAATTGAAGAGTTAACCAAGGCTCGCGTCGCTTTCATTACGCGCCTCGGTGAAGGTTTGATTCCTGATGAACACACAGTTTTGCAAGAGGGCGATGTGCTATATGTGCTTTCGAGCGATGCAGAGCTCTCACAAATTAGCGAATCGCTAGCAAATCCCCCTAGGAGCAATTAATGAAGATTGCGATAGCAGGTGCTGGCAATGCAGGAAGAGCAATCGCAAGAGAATTGCTGGGTAATGGACATCAAGTTTTACTGATTGATAAAAATCCAAAAGCGCTCAAGATGGAGAGCGTCCCGAATGCCGAGTGGCTGCTTGCAGATGCTTGTGAAATTACAACGCTTGATAAAGCAGGACTAGATCAATGTCAGGTATTGGTTGCAGCAACTGGTGATGACAAAGTTAATTTAGTGGCATCGCTTCTCGCCAAAACTGAATATGGAGTACCGCGTGTCGTAGCAAGAGTTAATCACCCTAAAAATGAATGGCTCTTTGATTCCTCTTGGGGAGTTGATGTAGCAGTTTCAACGCCGAGAATTATTGCAGCGCTCGTTGAAGAGGCTGTAAGCGTTGGTGATGTAGTGAGACTGTTTTCCATTAAATCTGGTGAAGCGAACCTTGTAGAAATCACGCTACCTGATAATTCAAAATGTGTTGGAAAATCAGTTTCTGAAGTTACGCTCCCGAAGGATGTCTCATTGGCAGCGATTATCCGAGATCGCCACGTGATAACACCTGGAGCGCATGAAGTTTTTGCTGCTGGCGATGAGTTGATTTTTGTGGCATCCAGTGAATCTGAGTCCCTGATTAAGGGTTGCTTCGTCTCAGCTTCAAATTAATTAGTTGGATATAGATCTGCTCTAAGTTTTGGCCCGTTCTTAACAATCTGCCAAGTTAGATAAGCCGCCAAGAAGAAGAGTGGATAGCCCATTGCAAGCCTTGCCGTTCCTAATGCATTTACATTTCCCGATAGATAAAGAGGAAATTGCACCAATAATCTAATAGCGAAGAGCCCAACCCAGATCCAAGTAGCCTTTATATAA
>CAZCQR010000021.1:0-13486 GCA_964500885.1 uncultured Clavibacter sp. | reverse complement strand
CCCTTGTAAAAATTCCAAAAGATAGTCCGGGCGCTCCTTTTCTAATTATTTCAAAGAGCAAAGACGCAAGCGGGATAATTACAAAAGCTGCGGCAACGTAAACAAATACCGTACTTACGCTGTTGAGAGCGGCTTTACGATCTTTGCGAATCCAACTTATCGATGCCGAAGTAATAATTGCCATGATGAAGAGCGCGATTGAGAAACCAAGTTTTCCTTTGAGCGGAGTAACAGCTACGACAACTAGCGTAGAAAAAGCGGTGAAAAAAGCTCCGAAAATCTCTGGTAACAAATCTCTAAGCTTTGGCCGCCAGGGTTTCTTCGGGGTAACAGTTGTCATTATTACCCCTTCCTTGCCGTGCGATTGATGATGACATTGGCAATAAAATTAACAATCAAAGTCACTAAAAAGAGGACAAAGCCTGCTGCCATAAGTGCTCTTAATTCGACTGCATCTGCCTCTCCAAACTTATTTACAATCATCGAGGCAACTGAACCGCCAGCGCTTAGCAAAATTTCGATTCGGATGTCATAAACAAGATTTAGCACTGTATATACAGCAACTGTTTCTCCCAATGCTCGACCTAAACCAAGCATGGCGCCACCAATCACGCCACCAATTCCATATGGAAAGACAACTGCTTTAATCATGGACCATTTTGTTGCGCCAAGCGCATATGCTGCTTGAATTCGATCAGGCGGAGTTTGTGCAAATACTTCACGCGAAATTGAAGCGACAATTGGAATTATCATGATTGCAAGAACGAGACCTGCAATAAATGGTGATCTTGAATATGCCGGTGCTGGCATGTCAAAAATTGGAATGAAACCAAGATACTTGTGAATCAGTTTTGCCCAATATTCTGCATGTGGCATCAAAATAAAATAGCCCCAAAGTCCAAAGACAACAGACGGAATAGCTGCCATAACATCAATTACGACAACCATCGGTCGCTTAATCCATTCCGGTGCATAATAAGAAAGGAATAGAGCTGCTCCAACGGCAACTGGTACGCCAAAAATAACGGCAAGGATTCCGATAACTAAAGTTCCGTAAAGCATCGCGCCAATTCCATAACTAGCAGCGATTCCTTCTTCAGGAATGGCATCAATCCAGTCAAAACCAGTTAAGAATTTCAAACCTTCAGAGCGAAATACTTCAAATCCGTTGTAGACAAGAAAAAATGCAATCAATCCAAGAATTAATAGAGTTGAAAGTCCTCCTGCGCTGACTACGCCTCTGAATATCTTGTCTGATAAACGAGGCACTGTTGTTATTTCGCGCGGCGTTGGCACCGTTTTTGCTTGCTCGAGGGTTGAACTCACATGGCGATCATGGGAGATTTCGGGGCAAGTGCAGGGTATTAAAGGTTAAGAGAAGGTGAACGAGGAGTGAAAACTCTCCCTGTCATAGACTCCGCCGGTGGCTAGCGATCTTCCATTCATAATCTGGGTCGATTGTGAGATGACCGGGCTGGATACGAAGAGCGATGCCCTGGTTGAGATTGCTGTTCTCATAACTGATGCCCAATTAAATGTGATTGGCGAGGGTGTAGATCTAGTTATCAAATGCGAGCAAGCGAAATTAGATGGCATGAACGAAGTTGTACGAAAGATGCATGAAGATTCTGGACTCCTCAAGGAGATACCAAATGGGGTTTCCCTCGAAGCCGCCGATGAAGTAATTGCCGAATACCTGACCAAATATCAAGTGGCGCCGGGCAAATCACCGCTTGCCGGCAATTCGGTTTATATGGATAGAGCCTTTATAGCTAGGGATTTACCGAAGTTGAATTCTTTCTTACATTATCGGACCATCGATGTTTCAACTATTAAGGAACTCGCGCGACGTTGGTATCCCAAAACTTACTTTGCCGCACCTGCCAAAGAGGGCAATCATCGAGCTCTGGGAGATATCAGAGACTCAATAGATGAACTTGATTACTATCGAGAGACAATTTTTCAAAGAGGTAACTAAGTGGCTATCGATCGATCTAAACGAGAATCGTTCTTCCCAGCTATAGAGAAGAAGTATGGCGAACCAATGAGTTATTGGTTTAAACAAATGAAGAAAGTTGCTGGAAAAAAATACCCAGAACAAGTCGCATTTCTTAAAGAAAATTTTGGATTTAGCCAATCGCACGCAAACGCTCTCGTTATGTTTAGCCGCGGATCAATTTCATCCAAGCGTTACAAGACTCCTAAAGAGTTCTTTGACTCATTGGAGCCAGCAAAACGAAATAAGGCTCGAGAGATTTTTAGAGTAATAAAAGGTAAATATCCAAAACTAGAACTTGTTATCGCATGGAATCAGCCGATGTTGAAACATCAAGGCAAATATGTATTTGGACTTTCGGTTGCAAAAAACCATTTACTTATCGCACCATTTCAACCTAAGGTCATAAAGACTTTAAGCAAAGAGCTCTCTGAATATGAGACAAACAAAAAGACAATACGGGTACCTGTTGATTGGAAAGTTGATCAGAAGCTGCTCGGCAAATTAATCAAAGAAACAATTGCTACTTTAAATTAATGCTCGGATCGTCTACGTTTCGCCAGATTCCAATGATAAAGATATAGCGGCCCGGCTACTATCAATGTTGCAAATGATGTAACTATAGATTTGATTGCCTGACGTCGATTCTGATCGAGATAACCTTGTCGAATTTCTTCCTGTGTTAAACCAGTATCGTTCTTGACTGCATAGGGATCGAAATAACCCATATCGGGCCAGACTGCATCGACAACGCCTCGAACAATTGCTACTAAAGAGAAGAGACAGATAAGTATTGTGATTAGCGATATCGCATAAACGTATAGCGAGTACCAATCGAATCTATCGTGATGTCCTACCGGTTTTTTCGCCTTAGCTACCATTGGCAAATCATCCCACTAACTCATTTAAGATAGGCACATGGAGATGCCGAAGATCATCCTGTACTACGGATTCGCGCCTGTAGCCGATCCAGATGCGCTCCGACTTTGGCAATCAGCACTATGTGAATCTCTCAATTTGCGAGGTCGGATACTTATTTCTAAACATGGAATAAATGGAACGCTCGGCGGCGAAATGGATGATTTGAAAAAATATGTAAAGAAGACAAGAGAGTATCCAGGATTTAAAGAGATTGATTTCAAATGGGCTGATGGAACTGGAGATGACTTTCCAAGATTATCCATCAAGGTAAGAAATGAACTAGTTACCTTTGGCGTTCCTGATGAAATTAAGGTTGACGAAAACGGAGTAGTTGGCGGCGGGAAACATTTATCACCGAAACAAGTCCATGACTTAGTAGAAAAACGTGGTGAAGATGTTGTGTTCTTTGACGGCCGAAACGCTTACGAGGCAAAAATAGGAAGATTCAAGAATGCTGTCGTACCGAATGTGCGAACTACTAAGGACTTTTTGAGGGAAATTGAAAGTGGAAAGTTTGATAACCTGAAAGATAAGCCAATCGTTACTTACTGCACCGGCGGAATTAGATGTGAGATTCTCTCAACTGTTATGAAAAATCGAGGATTTAAAGAGGTTTATCAAATAGCTGGTGGAATCGTTCGATACGGCGAAACTTTCGGTAATCAAGGCTTGTGGGAAGGATCGCTTTACACATTCGACGGCAGAATGAAAGTTGATTTTGAAGAAGGAACAAAGATTATTGGAGAATGTGACTTGTGTGGCAGCCCAACAAATACATTTGAGAATTGCGCCGAACCCTCCTGTCACTTCTTATATCTTCTTTGTGCAAATTGTTCAGCTCATTCGGCAGAAATTGAATGTAGTCATCAGGCGCGCGTCTGATGTTACGTCGCAAGCTGCAAAAATCAGATAACAAATATTCTCGTGGTGTTGTTGCAGTAACAGCAGGCTCAAATAAATTTCCGGGTGCGGCGATTCTTACAGTTGGCGGCGCAAGGCGAGGAAATGCAGGTTACGTAAAATTTCTCACTTCAAGTTCGAGGCTAGCGGATCTTGTAATTTCAAAGTTTCCGGATTGCGTTCCAATTTCTAATCTAAAAAATGAAAGAGTTGATGTGCTAGTAGCCGGTCCCGGTGGCTCGAAAGTAAATACAATTCCGCGAGATATTCCTGTAGTTCTTGACGGTGAAATGATTAGTTTTGTTAAGAGTAATGACTTTAAAAAACGCAGCGCTTATACGGTAATAACACCGCATGAAGGCGAACTGCGATTCTTAGATAAAAAGTATCTTGAGCAGATTAAAAAACTTTCGAGACGGGAAATAGCGAAAGAGATTGCAAATAAATTTAGTGTCATCGTGGTATTAAAAGGAAATCAAACAATTATTGCTGGACCAGGAAAATCTAAAGTTGATTCAATAGGTGGCGCCGAGCTAGCGACTGCCGGTTCCGGCGATGTATTGGCGGGGCTGATTGGTTCAATGCTCGCTGCAAATTCGACTGATCCCTTCCAATTAGTCTGCAACGCTGTTGAGCTTCACTCCCGGGCCGGTAGATACGCCGCAGCGAAATTTGAATCGGTCTCAGCCCTCGAGATTATGGATTGCCTCACTTTCGTTTGAGCATCCCTGCCTCTAGTGCTTAGATTGCGATATGTCTGAATTCACGCCAAATCCCGCACGCGGTAAAGAAGTTTTTGATTTAGATCGTAAATATGTTTTTCATTCTTGGTCGGCACAATCGCAGATTTCTCCGATGCCAGTTGCTGGTGGCAAGGGTTCATATTTTTGGGATTTTGATGGAAAGAAATATTTAGATTTCTCTTGCCAATTGGTCTTTACAAATATTGGTTTTCAACATCCAAGAGTCATTGATGCAATAAAGAAACAGGCTGACACTCTCACAACTATCGCACCGCAAGTTGCGAATGATGTGCGAAGTGAAGCCGCAGAGAGAATCGTTGGACTTGCCGGTTCAAAGTTTTCAAAAGTTTTCTTCACAAACGGCGGAGCTGATGGAAATGAGAATGCGATCCGTATGGCGCGACTCCATACCGGAAAACATAAAGTGCTCTCGTTCTATCGTTCCTATCACGGCAACACTAGTTCTGCGATTGCCGCAACTGGCGATCCGCGCCGTTGGCCAAACGAATTCGCATTTGGCCACGTTCACTTCTTTGGACCATACGCATACCGCAGTGCATTCTGGGCTAAATCAGAAGAGGAAGAGTGTGCTCGTGCGTTAGAGCATCTAGAGAATGTAATTATTTTTGAGGGTCCAAAGACAATCGCCGCAATCCTTATTGAATCAGTTGTCGGAACCGCTGGTGTATTGATGCCACCGAAGGGTTATCTAGAAGGAGTTCGCAAACTTTGCGATAAATATGAAATTCTCTGGATTGCAGATGAAGTTATGTCTGGCTTTGGTAGAACCGGTAAATGGTTTGCCTATCAGCACTCATCTGTCGAACCGGACTTAATCGTCTTTGCAAAGGGAGTTAACTCAGGTTACGTACCACTTGGTGGCGTAGTCATTTCAACTCCAGTCTCAGAGACATTTAACGATCGAGTATTTCCAGGTGGCCTTACTTATTCAGGCCATCCACTGGCATGTGCGGCCGCAGTCGCGACGATTGATGTCATGAAGGAAGAGAAGATTGTCGAAGCAGCAGCAGAGATTGGTGAGAAAGTAATTGGTCCCGCGCTCCGCGAATTAGCTAAGAAACATAAGATTATTGGCGAAGTCCGCGGTCAAGGAGTTTTCTGGGCGCTCGATCTAGTAACAGATCGAGCAACTAGAGCACCGTTGGCTCCATATGGCGGCACAAGTCCTGCAATGGGAGAAGTGGTAGCCGAATGTAAGAAGCGTGGCTTAATGCCATTTAGCAACTTCAATCGAATCCATGTTGTCCCACCATGCAATGTTTCCGAGGCAGAAGTTCGTGAGGGAATTGCTATTTTAGATGAAGCGCTTTCAACAATCGGCAAATACTACGAAGGTAAGGATTAACGTGAATCGAATTACCCATTTCATAAACGGAACTACCTGGAACGGCACTGCAGATCGCAAAGGCGATGTGTATAACCCAGCGACCGGAGTTGTAACTGGCCAAGTAGATTTTGCAGATAACGCAGTTGTTGATCAGGCAGTAGCCGCTGCGAGCGCAGCTGCAAAGGAATGGCGTAAAGCTTCATTAGCTAAGCGATCTCAAGTTCTCTTTGCTTTTAGAGAGATTGTTAATGCGCGCAAGGAAGAATTAGCAAAAGCCATTACTGCAGAGCATGGAAAAGTTTTCTCGGATGCCTTAGGTGAAGTAACTCGCGGTTTAGAAGTTGTCGAGTTTGCCTGCGGCATTCCACATTTGCTCAAGGGTTCATATAGCGAAGGCGTATCAACAAGTATTGATGTTTATTCAATCCGCCAGCCGCTAGGTGTTTGCGCGATTATCTCGCCATTTAATTTCCCAGCAATGGTTCCAATGTGGTTCTTCCCGATAGCAATTGGCGCAGGTAATGCCGTAATCATCAAACCAAGTGAGAAAGATCCGACAACTTCCATGTTGACGGCGCAATACTTAAAGGAAGCCGGCTTGCCAGATGGCGTATTCAATGTTGTCCACGGAGATAAAGTTGCAGTTGATCGAATCCTTGAGCATCCAGATATCGCATCGGTTTCATTTGTAGGCTCTACTCCTATTGCCAAATACATCTATGAAAATGGCACAAAGGCTGGAAAGCGGGTTCAAGCGCTAGGTGGCGCCAAGAACCATATGTTGGTACTTCCAGATGCTGATCTTGATTTGGCGGCAGATGCGGCAGTTAATGCAGGCTTTGGTTCTGCTGGCGAAAGATGCATGGCGATTTCCGCACTTGTCGTTGTTGAACCAGTTGCAGATCAATTGGTTACAAAGATTAAAGAGCGAATGGCCACATTGAAGACTGGTGATGGAACGCGCGGAAGCGATATGGGTCCACTAGTTACTGCGGTACATCGCGACAAAGTTGCTTCTTATGTTGATGCCGGCGAAAAAGAGGGCGCAACTCTTGTTGTTGATGGCCGAAATCCAAAAGTTGATGGTGAAGCAAATGGTTTCTGGCTCGGACCAACTCTTTTCGACAAGGTAACTCCAAATATGTCGATTTACACTGATGAGATCTTCGGCCCAGTACTTTCAGTAGTGCGAGTAAATAGTTATGAAGAAGGCGTAAATCTGATTAATTCACATCGTTATGGAAATGGCACCGCAATCTTTACAAATGATGGCGGTGCGGCTCGTAGATTCCAGAATGAAGTAAATGTTGGAATGATTGGTATCAATGTGCCGATTCCGGTTCCGACTGCTTACTACTCATTCGGCGGCTGGAAGAGCTCACTATTTGGTGATACCCACGCGCACGGAACTGAGGGCGTACATTTCTTTACCCGCGGCAAAGTGGTTACAAGTCGCTGGTTAGATCCAAGCCACGGTGGAATTAACTTAGGATTTCCGCAGAATCGCTAGTTAGATTTTTTAACTAAGAGATTCATTACTTCATCTACTGGAGTATTGCTGAATTTCTCATAGTCCAACGTTAAATTAAGGATTGCATCCTGTTGAGCTGCGTCGTAGATGCGGGCCAAATTCTTTCTATATTTCTCAATTAACAATGGGATGCCATCGCTACGTCGACGTTTATGTCCGATTGGATATTCAATGGCAATTTCGCCAATTTTGCTGCCATCTTTGAAATACACAGTCAGTGCATTGGCAATTGATCGCTTCTCTGGGTCGTGATAATCCTTTGTATATTGCGGATTTTCAATACAGGTAATTTTCGCTCGTAATTCGTCAATTCTTGGATCTGCAGCTACATCATCTTCATAATCGCGCGCAGTTAATCTGCCAAAAATTATTGGAACTGCAACCATATATTGAATCGTATGGTCGCGATCTGCTGGATTTCGGAGCGGACCCTTCTTATCAATAATTCGGATGCAAGCCTCATGAGTCTTGATTTCAATCCGTTCGATATCAGCAAGCGTCTTATTTGAACTTGCCATTTCTTTATGAATTGCCATGGCAGCTTCTACGGCAGTTTGAGAGTGGAATTCAGCAGGGAATGAAATCTTGAAGAGAATATTTTCCATTACATAAGATTGATATGGGCGCTGAAACTTAAACTTCTCGCCCTTAAATGAAACATCATAGAAACCCCAAGTTTTTGCAGTAAGTGCCGTTGGATAACCCATCTCGCCACTTTGAGCAATGAGTGCAAGACGTACCGCACGTGAGGTTGCATCTCCTGCTGCCCAAGACTTTCTTGAACCAGCATTTGGAAAGTGGCGGTATGTGCGAAGTGATTGACCATCAACCCAGGCAAGTGAGAGTGCATTTAACAATTGAGCTCTTGTGAGCCCCAAAAGTTCGCCGGCCACGACAGTTGATGCAACCTTCACAAGAACTACGTGATCTAAGCCAACTTTGTTAAATGAGTTTTCCAATGCAATACAACCTTGGATCTCGTGAGCTTTAATCATTGCTGTAAATACATCTGACATAACTAACCGCTTGTTGCCATTAGTTTTATGATTACGTGAGATCCAGTCAGCGACAGCAAGAATTGCTCCAAGATTATCCGAAGGATGTCCCCACTCTGCAGCTAGCCATGTGTCATTGAAATCTAGCCATCTAATTGCGGCGCCGATATTAAATGCCGCTTGTACCGGATCCAACTCGTAATTAGTACCAGGTACTCGCGCTCCGCCAGTTGTTGAATTACCTGGAATTATTGCTCCGAGAAGTTTTCTACATGCTTCATATTCGAGAGCTTCTAAGCCACAACCGATCGTGTCGAGAAAGCAATACCAAGCTGTCTGCTTTGCCAAATCTGAATTAACTTCATAATTGATAACATAATCAACGATATCGACCATCTCTTGATCAAATGGCAGATTACTTTCGGTGAAATTTGCCGACATCACCGCTCTCCTATCGGAACAAATTTGCGATCTTCGGGTCCTGTGTAATTAGCGCTGGGGCGAATAATCTTATTGTCATGTCGTTGTTCCATAACATGACCAGACCAACCGGTAATTCTTGCGAAGATAAAAATAGGAGTGAAGAAGCTTGTTGGTATTCCCATCTCTTTATAGGCGACGGCTGAGAACCAATCTAAGTTAGGGAACATCTTTTTGATTTCCCACATCACTGATTCGATTCTTTCGGCGACCGAGAAAAGGAGTGGCGAGGAGTTCTCTTCAGATAAATCCTTTGCCACTTTCTTAATTATGGGATTACGTGGATCTCCGATCGTATAGACCGGATGACCGAAACCGATGATGACCTCTTTATTTTCGACTCTGGCACGAATATCAAGTTCTGCTTGATCTGGCGAGGAATATCGTTCTTGAATTTCAAGCGCGACTTCATTTGCGCCACCATGCTTAGGTCCACGGAGCGCTCCGATTGAACCGGTAATTGCAGAGTAAATATCTGAACCGGTACCTGCTATTACACGTCCAGTAAAAGTCGATGCATTAAATTCATGTTCGGCATAAAGAATTAGCGAGATATGCATCGCCTTAATCCACGAATCCTTTATCGGTTCCTGATGCAGCAGATAGAGGAAATGTTCACCGATTGATTTGGCCCCTGTATCAAGCGAGATTCGCTTTCCATGATTAGCAAAGTGGTACCAATAAAGAAGCATTGATGGCGTACATGAAATTAAGCGGTCTGCGACATCTTGGGCATCTTTATCGCTATGGGTACTTGGTTCTGGAATATGACAACCAAGGGCGGAAACTCCAGTGCGAATTACATCCATTGGGTGTGCAGTTTTTGGAATGTTTTCGAGAATTGTTAAAACAGGCTGAGGCAAATCTCGTAACTTCGCTAATTTCTCCTTATAACTTGAAAGTTGAGTAGTTGTTGGTAATTCTCCGTAGAGAATCAGGTAAGCGACTTCTTCAAATTCACATTTGAGAGCCAGGTCAGATATGTCATAGCCTCGATAATGGAGATCATTACCGCTTCTGCCCACAGTTGAGAGAGCGGTGTTTCCTGCTGGAACTCCTGAAAGCGCTACAGATTTCTTAGGTTTGAACTCGCTCATTCCCCGCGCTGCTCACTCTGGAATTTATCTAATGCTTTCTCGTATTCATGATAATTGATTGATTTATAAAGCTCTTCCCTAGTCTGCATTTCATCGATGACAGATTTTTGGGATCCTTCAGTTCTAATTACTCTGAAAACGTTTTCGGCAGCTTTATTCATAGCTCTAAATGCCGAGAGCGGATAGAGAGCCATCGCAACCTTCGCTGATTTCAATTCGCTCGTAGTGAAAAGTGGTGTCAAACCAAACTCAGTTAAATTAGCCAAGATTGGTGCATCTACAGCTTCTGCAAACTTTCGATACGAATCTAAATCAGTTAGAGCTTCTGCAAATATTGCATCAGCGCCAGCCTTTACATATGCCTTTGCTCGCGAAATTGCGCTATCAATTCCCTCAATTGCAACCGCATCGGTTCTGGCAATTAAGTAAAAGGAATCTTCACCTCGTGCTAAAACTGCTGCCTTGATTCGATCAACCATTTCCTCTGTTGGTACAACTTCCTTATTGGGACGATGTCCACATCGTTTTGCTAAAACTTGATCTTCGATTTGGGCTGCTGCTGCGCCGGCAGAGATCAGAGATTTAATGGTTCGCGAAATATTAAATGCTGATGGCCCAAATCCAGTATCAATATCAACTAACAATGGCAGATCACAGACGGCAGTTATTCTCCGTACATCGATTAATACATCTTCCAAGCTAAGGATTCCAAGGTCTGGTAAGCCGAGTGAACCTGCAGAAACTCCACCACCGGATAAGTAGATTGCTTTAAAACCAGCTGCTTTAGCTAGCAGCGCGTGATTTGCATTAATTGTTCCGACAATTTGTAGCGGTGATTCATCGCGAAGCGCTTCGCGGAACCGTTTACCAGCCGGAATCACTACGCGAATCTATCACCGAGTTGGTCTTGCAGTCTAAGTAGCTCGAGCGCTGCAACGGCGCTGTCATAGCCCTTATCTTCTTTGCTTCCAGATATGCCAGATCTTGCAATAGCTTGTTCAACATTATCGACAGTAAGAACGCCAAAACCAATTGGCTTACCAAGTTCAAGGGACAAATCCATTACGCCATTCGTAACACCTTGACATACGTAATCAAAATGAGGAGTTTCACCGCGAATTACAACACCCAGAACTACCGCTGCATCTGCACCATTTTCTAACGCATACTTTGCAGCAAGTGGTAATTCGAATGAACCAGGAACTTCTAAGATTTCAAAATTTGTAATCTTTGCATCCGCTAGTGCTCGCTTAGCGCCAGCAACAAGCGCATCACAAATCTCGCTATGCCAGCGGGCAGTAATAATGCTGACCTTTTTACTAGATAGATCCTTAAGATTTATCTTTGGTGATACTCCGGACACCGTTATCTCCTTCTAGTAATGAATGGCCCAATCGATCTCTCTTGGTCTGTAAGTAGTTGAGATTATGAAGATTTGAATTTGTTGGTAATTGGATTACTTTTGTTGTAATTCCGGATTCCATCAAAACTTTTGCCTTCTCTGGATTATTCGTCAATAAATTTACCGAATCTATTCCTAAGGTTTTCAAGATTTCTGCGGCATCAGCAAAATCTCGCTCGTCAACATCATGTCCAAGCGCCAAATTTGCATCGACAGTGTCCATGCCACCTTCTTGCAATATATACGCTTTTAGCTTCTCGCTTAAGCCGATTCCTCTACCCTCTTGTTCACGTAAGTAAATAATTACCCCACTACCTGCACGATCAATTTCAGCAAATGAATTCGCCAATTGATCGCCACAATCGCAACGTTGTGAACCCAAAACATCACCCGTTAAACATTCTGAGTGAATACGCACTAAGGCTGGCTTCTTGGATATATCGCCCAATTTAAGTACCGCATGGGTGACGCCACCTTTTCCGGCAAAACTAGCGATCTGCCAATCATGATCACCGCGTGGCAGTTTTGCCCACTCCAGAGCACTTCTTACCTTTGCAATGGAACTCTTAGAACTTTTGGCGAGCTCTTCAATTGTAATGATTGGAATCTGATGTTCATCAGCAAACTTAAAGAGATTATCGCCCCGCATCATCGATCCATCTTCATTTACCAATTCGCAGATAACACCGACTTCTTCTTTACCTGCACGAGCACATAATTCAATGATTGCCTCTGTATGTCCGCGTCGCTCCGCCAATCCACCAGGTACTGCAATGAGTGGAAAAATATGTCCGGGGCGAATGAAATCTTCTGCACGAGCATTGCGATCAGAGAGTGCTTTGATTGTATTTGCCCGCTCTTGAGCGCTGATTCCAGTTGTAATGCCATGCTTAACATCAACCGTAACTGTGAATGCAGTTCGTTTTGTATCCTGATTATTTTTTACCATTAGTGGAAGGTGTAATTCTCGAGAACGCGCCTCAGTCATAGCAACGCAAATCACGCCAGATGTGTAGCGGATCATAAAGCCAATTTTTTCTGCAGTTGCAGCGCTTGCTAAGAGGAAAAGGTCTCCCTCATTCTCTCTATCAGCATCATCAGTAACAATTACGAAATCACCGTCTGCAAATTTCTTTATAGCGCTAGAGATTTGATTACTCATCTTTGCCCGCATTCATAAGGCGTTCGACATATTTAGCCAGAATATCGACTTCCACATTAACCTGATTGCCTGAAGTCTTGTCACTTAGATTTGTCTTGGCAAGAGTCTCCGGAATCAGCCAGAGCGTGACTTCATTTTTCAAGATACTTCCTACCGTTAATGAAACGCCATCGATTGTAATCGAACCCTGATTTACAACATATTTAGTAAGTTCTTTCGGAATCTCAATCACAAACTTATTCCATTTTTCGCCGCTCGAATTTTCTTTTACAGTCGCAATGCCATCGACATGGCCCTGGACGATATGTCCGCCCATTCTCGAATTGGCAGCCATCGCAAGCTCTAAGTTAACTGGATCGCCAACTTTAAGCTTTCCTAAAGAGGAGAGCTTTAGAGTCTGCACCATCACATCAGATTGAAATGACTCATTAGTTTTTGAAATTACAGTTAGGCAGACACCATTTACGCTAATTGAATCGCCAATCTTTACATCGGTAAGCAACTTTGACTTAATGGTAATTAGCGCCGAATCTTCCTTCATATCTAAAGCAAGTACTTCGCCTTTATCTGCTACGAGTCCTGTAAACATTATGCACCCCGTTTCAACAAGTGAATTCGGAGATTCTTTTCGGTCGAACCTAAAACTTTAACTTCGTGTAGGTCAAAATCTATTCGCTCCTTGATATTAGTAATTCCTAAATCTGTTACGGCTGACTTATCGCCACCGAGAAATGTAGGTGCCTGATAGATAAATACTTCATCAACTAGTCCAGATCTTAAAAAGGCGGTTGAAAGCGTAGGACCTGCTTCAACCAGTATTCGATTCCAATTGTTTTCCGTCGCGAATTTTGCTAACTCAGTTAAATCACGGCTGGAAAGAAAATATGTCTTTGCGCCACCTTTCCTGATCT
>CAZCQR010000020.1:0-13499 GCA_964500885.1 uncultured Clavibacter sp. | reverse complement strand
AGAAATGGGCGAGAGACTGGGAAAATGTTAAATACTGTTCTGATCGTTGCCGCTCTGGTAACAAATAGTTTTAATTGGTGATGAAGATTATTCTGAAAAAATCCTCTCAAATTGCCCTGGGTCTAATCATTTGCTACACCGGTACTCTGCACCTGACAAGCAGGAGAGTCGAGTTTCAAGCGCAGGTTCCTTCTTGGTTACCGATGGATTCAGATTTTGTTGTTCTTGTTTCCGGCGTCGCTGAAATAGCACTAGGGCTTTCACTTCTATTTCTTTGGAAATGGCGCCGTAGAGTTGGAATTCTTACTGCAATTTTTTTCGTTCTTATTTTTCCAGGAAATGTATGGCAGTATTTAGATGGTATTGATGCATTTGGTTTGGATACCGATCGAGAAAGATTAATTAGATTATTCTTCCAACCAATACTTGTTCTATGGGCGCTTTGGTCAACCGAAGCAATAAGGAGACGAAAGTGGGTTGTGTAGGGATCGAACCTACGACCCGGTGATTAAGAGTCACCTGCTCTACCAACTGAGCTAACAACCCGAGAAGCGTGGCAAACTCTATAACAAATATTTAGCGCTACTTACACCTCAGAAATTGGCTATTTAGAGGCCAGAAACTCTTGGTTTTGGTCCGCCATTGATATTTCCATAGCGATGATGTGTTACCGAGACTGATTGTTCAAGTAACCATCGAGAGGCTTCGATATCGCCACGTTGTGCAACGGGACGATGATCGACAGATATACCTCTATTTAGTAATTCCGCTTTTGGTGGATTGGAAGCTGCTAACCAACGGACCTTTGCGTAATCGCCTGATAGCGATTCGTTATCACTTGAGATTACAACTTCAGCTTTAGTAAGTGAGGCTATGTAATTTATTAATTCAAGTTCAACGCTTGTGGTTGTTTCATCAACAAAAACCAATATTGGTTTTGAATAGCGGCGATATCGCTGGTAATTCTTCTCCACTGAAAGTCCAGAATGGTCGATAGCTTTAGAGCCTACTGAACTCCACCATTTTTCGACACCAAATTTTGCTGCTCGAATATCAGTAACTCGTGGCCAGATACGAAGAGCATTTACATAATTCCAACCGCCGGCTTTTGCATTAGGTCCAACTGAAGATCGTTTCCAACCGCCAAAAGGTTGACGATTCACAATCGCGCCAGTTGTGCCGCGATTTACATAGAGGTTTCCGGCCTCAATACTGTTGATCCACTCTTCGCATTCAAATTGATCAAGTGATTGAATTCCTGCAGTTAGACCAAAATCAGTCTCGTTCTGCCATTTGATTGCAGTTTGAAGTTCTGGAGCTTCGATAACAGCAAGTACCGGACCAAACCATTCGTTTCGGTGAGACCAAGAACCTGCCTTAACTCCAACCTTGATGCCTGGCTGCCAGAGCAGTCCAGAGTTATCAAGTTGTTTTGGTTCAACGAGCCAGCTCTCACCTTCATCAAGAGTTGTAAGAGCTCGAGAGAGCGCATTCTCTGGTTTGCGAATAACTGGTCCAACTGATGTTGAGAGATCCCAACCTGCGCCAACTTGGAGAGATGAGACTGCATCCTTCAGTTGTCTAAAGAAAGATGGATGGTTGTAAATTGAAGTCTCAACGATTGCAACTGAAGAAGCGGAGCATTTCTGACCGGCGTGGCCAAATGCTGATTGGACTAGATCTTTTACAGCCGAATCAATATCAGCACATGCAGAGATCAGAGTTGCGTTCTTTCCACTGGTTTCTGCAAGAAGATTGATCTCTGGATGCCAACTTGTGAATAGGGCAGCTGTATCAAATGAACCAGTAAGGATTACTCCGTTTATCTCTGGATGTGTAACTAAATATTTTCCATCTTCATCATCACGCATTGGAAGGAACTGAAGTACATCCTTTGGTACGCCACCTTCCCATAGATGGCTTGCAACTTCATATGCAGTAGCAACAGTTTCGGGAGCAGGTTTGAGAATTACAGTGTTTCCTGCAGCAAGAGCTGCGCAGACGCCACCCATTGGGATTGCATATGGGAAGTTCCACGGCGGTACGACGAGAATAGTTCCGAGCGGAGTGGATGGACCAAAATCGCGCGCAGAATGGGCATAGAAGTTTGCAAAATCAATTGCCTCACTAATTTCTGGGACCGCTTCTGCAATTGTTTTTCCGGCATCTCTCGTCATCACAGCAATAGTCTCGGCTTGGTTGCGGTCCATGGCTTCTGCCGCTGCGTTAAGAATCTCGCCACGTTCTTCAATTGAAAGTGCGCTCCATTTTTCTTGAGCACTCTTCGCGACCTTAATAGCGGAGTCGACTAGCTTTTTATTTCCGACGGCATAGTGATACCAGGTGCGCTCGCCATCTGATGGATCCTTGCCTTCAACAAGGTCGCCTTCAAAATATTCTTTGCCACCAACAACTGCTGGAATCTCCCAATCTTTAACATTTTTAAAGCGCTTTAGGGATTTGTGTAATTCTGCTAAGAATTTCGGATCAGTCGGATCAGCCTCACTGTGGTTGGAGAAGCCAGAATCTAGTTTTGGAGCCAGCGGAATGTGACGGAGAGACTTTGTACTTATTGTGTGGCGCTCATCAAGCGATCTGCGGAATCTGCTTTCTTGATCAGAGAAGACATGCTGATTCTCACCAATTTCAAAAGCCGCTCGCAAGTAATTCTCCGGAGAAGTGTTTTCATCAAGGCGTCGAACCAAATAAGCAACCGCAGCGGCAAAATCATCTGGCTTTGTAACAGGGGCATAGAGAAGAACTGGATGGCCTGATTTCGTCAGCGAAAGTGCTTCGGCATTTGCCATTCCTTCAAGCATTTCAACATCCATCTGATCCAATACGCCACGCTCTTTTGCTACTGCAAGCGCCCAAGAGAGATGGAAGAGATTGTGAGATGCGATTCCAATGCGAACAGCTTTTGAATTTTCTTTACGAAGCGCAATATCGACTAACCGTAAATATGATGCATCAACATCTGCTTTGCTCCGATATGGCGCAGGTGACCAGCCATGCATCTCGGATTCAGCATGCTCCATCGCAAGGTTTGCACCTTTAACAATACGGATTTTTATATGAGATTTTGATTTAGCGTAACGCTCTTTCGACCAATCGCAGAGCTCTAGAAATACATCATGAGATTCCGGCAGGTAAGCCTGAAGAACTATTCCAGCATTCGTCTTGGTGAACTCTGGTTCGTCAAGAACTGATTTAAATGTTGCGACTGTCATCGCAAGATCTCGATATTCCTCCATATCAAGATTTATAAAGACATTATTTGCATCAGCCTCTCTATATAGCTCGCGAAGCCTTTCGGTAGCGCGCTTTTGTGAACCGGCAACATCGACAGTTAATAGTTGCGCGACAATCGCAGAGAGTTTTACCGAGATATATCCGACTTCTGGCCTGCGAATCATCTCTACAATGGACTGGAAGCGATCTTCGGCTTCTTGGTGCCCAAGCACGGCCTCGCCAATCACATTTATATTTAGCGCGACGCCACTTCCGCTTCTTTTCTTGATGTGCTTGCTTAACTTTTCATTTCGTGAATCCAAGATTAAATCTTTTGAATAAGAACGAACTCGCCAGTGGACAATTTTTACAATCAATCCGGGAAGAAGCGGCGATAGCAATGCGATAAAGCGAATTCCAAGAGAATTTATAAATCCGAAGCCGCGGACTGATGCTTTTGCTGCAGCTCTCCGCAATAGCCTGGTTGCAGCTCTTGGCGAATTAATTCGCATAACTTCATCAGTTAATGTGATGGTAGCTTCGATTGCGCCACTGTCTTTGAATAATCGGGCGATACGTCTGCGATTAGATTTCTCACCGAGTTTTCTTAATTTACTTGCCTTATCAATGAGCTCTTTTGCGTTCTTAATCGAAACTTCTGAAAGATGATCGATCGACATATCAGTATCAATCATTCTTTGAACCTTCCACTGGAGTTGCTGCGATTGCAAGGCCACCGGTTGATATGGCGACGATGCCAAGGATAGTTCCCCAAATAATTCGCTCCCCATCAATCATGTAATAGGCAACACCTAAGGCGATTAAGTTGGCCATCACAATCGCGCCTCGTCCATAACGTCTTGAGTTAACCATGCCTCGGCCAGCAAAGAAGAGACCTACGCTTCCTGCAATTAGGAAGAGAATTTCTGCAACCATCGCATCTAGCTCTGTGAGTTCAGAAGTTACAGATCTAATAAATAGGTAGAGAGCCAATATGGCTAAAAAGAGCGCCTCAAGATTTACAAGAAGTGCCGCAACGCGACGGATGCGCATAGCCAAAGAATAGGGGATGAGATTTCTATTCTCTTTCCTACTAGCGCCAGGGAAGGTTGGTTCATGAGTGAACTTATTCACGACCCGCTTACTGGCCTGATGACTCCTTTCTATTTTTATGAGAGCGCCCGACGTTTGCAGTCTTGGGCAATCAGGCGGGAGCAGCCGCTGGCATTGGTCTCAATTAAGTTGACTGGACTTAGTGAAGACGAGATAACGAGGTGTGCCCACGAATTGAGTGAAGAGTTAAGAGGCGGGGATCTTTTGGCCAGGATGGCGCGCGAAATATTTGTCTTACTCTTATTAGGAGATCTGGCTGGCGCGAAGCATTTAATCTTTCGATTGGAAAATAAAGTCAAACCTCGACTGGAATTTAATGCAACTGAAATAGCAAGTAATGAAACTTTGGTGGTTGCCTTAGAGCGTTTAGAAATTTAGCGTCTCTGGGCGCGCCCGGCAGGAATCGAACCTGCGACAACCCGCTTAGAAGGCGGGTGCTCTATCCGACTGAGCTACGGGCGCAATGTGAGTGCAGGAATTCTACCGAGCAACCGATAGGGTTTCGCCTCGTGGCAGAGTTCATTTATACGATGAAAAAAGTGCGCAAAGCGCACGGAGATAAAGTAATCCTTGATGATGTGACATTGATGTTTCTGCCTGGCGCAAAGATTGGCGTTGTCGGTCCAAATGGTGCAGGTAAATCAACAGTTCTTCAGATGATGGCCGGTTTACAGCAACCATCAAATGGCGAGGCATATTTAACTCCTGGATATTCAGTTGGAATTCTTCTACAAGAGCCGCCACTTGATGAAAGCAAAAATGTTTTAGAAAACGTTCAAGAAGGTGTCGCAGAAACAATGGCACTGAAGAAAAGATTTGATCAAGTTTCAGAAGAGATGGCTAATCCTGATGCAGATTACGACAAACTCCTTGCGGAGATGGGAACATTGCAAGAGAAGTTAGATCACCTAAATGCTTGGGATTTAGATTCTCAGCTAGAACAAGCTATGGATGCCCTGCGTTGCCCTCCACCAGATGCCGATGTAAAAGTCCTATCCGGTGGCGAACGCCGTCGAGTTGCTCTTTGTAAATTGTTATTGCAGAAACCAGACCTACTCCTTCTTGACGAACCTACAAACCATCTCGACGCAGAATCAGTTCTCTGGCTTGAACAATTTCTATCTAAGTACGAGGGCACTGTTGTTGCAATTACTCACGATAGATACTTCTTGGACAATGTTGCACAATGGATTTTGGAATTGGACCGCGGTCGTGCTTATCCATATGAAGGTAACTACTCGACATATTTAGAGACTAAAGCGACTCGATTAAAAGTTGAAGGTCAGAAAGATGCGAAGCGAGCTAAGCGACTTGCTGAAGAATTAGATTGGGTTCGTCAAAATGCAAAAGGACGTCAAGCAAAATCGAAAGCGCGTCTAGCTCGTTACGAAGAGATGGCAGCAGAAGCGGAGAAAGCGCGCAAACTTGATTTTGAAGAGATTCAAATTCCAATGGGTCCACGACTTGGAAATATCGTTGTTGATGTTGAGAATTTAAGTAAAGGTTTTGGCGAGCGATTACTAATCGATAATTTAACATTCTCATTGCCACGAAATGGCATCGTTGGCGTAATCGGTCCAAACGGTGCTGGAAAAACTACGCTATTTAAAATGATTCTTGGCCTAGAGAAACCAGACTCTGGCTCAATTAAAGTCGGTGAAACGGTAAAAATTTCATACGTTGATCAATCACGTTCTGGAATTGATCCAAAGAAATCGCTTTGGGAAGTCGTTTCTGATGGCTTAGATTTCATGAAAGTTGGGCAAGTTGAAATGCCAAGCCGCGCCTATGTTTCAGCATTTGGTTTTAAAGGACCGGATCAACAGAAACCAGCTGGCGTTTTGTCCGGTGGAGAGCGAAATAGATTAAATCTTGCCCTGACCTTAAAGATGGGTGGAAATCTTCTATTGCTGGATGAGCCTACAAATGATTTAGATGTTGAAACCCTTGGTTCTCTAGAAAATGCGCTACTTGATTTCCCGGGATGCGCAGTAGTTATCTCTCACGATCGATGGTTCTTAGATCGAGTCGCTACTCATATCTTGGCTTACGAGGGAGATTCTCAATGGTTCTGGTTTGAAGGAAACTTTGAATCTTATGAAAAGAATAAGATTGAAAGACTCGGACCTGAAGCCGCACGTCCACATCGCGTCACCTATAGAAAGTTAACTCGATGAAGTATCACCATAAAGCTTTTGTACGTTGGGATGACTTAGATGCAATGGGCCATGTAAATAATGCCAAGTATTTAACTTTTGCGCAGGAGGCAAGATTTGAATGGTCTTTTATGCAGCATCACGCAAAAGGTGAAATTCCAGGATTAATGGAGATGGTTGTTGCCCGGGCAGAAGTAGATTTTCTCAAAGGCATTACTTTGGGTGGAATCTTTGTTGATGTTTCGCTCTGGGTCGAAAAGATTGGTACATCATCATTCTCGATGGTCTACGAGATTCACAACGGAGAAGAACTCTGTGCTCGTGTTAAGACCGTACAAGTTGGCGTTGATAAATCAGTTTCCAAATCCAGACCGCTCAATGATGACGAGCGAAAATTCCTCGAAAAATATCTAATTCAGGAGTAGTAATTGTTGGAACCAAGAAGCGCCCGGCCGTGGTGGCGTGATGCAGTTACCTATCAAATCTATATTCGATCTTTTGCTGATTCGAATGGCGATGGCATCGGCGATATAAATGGAATTCGCTCGCGCCTTAATTACATAAAAGAGCTTGGGATTGACTGCATCTGGATAAATCCTTGGTTTAAATCACCACAAAAAGATCATGGTTACGACGTAGCTGATTACTTTGAAATACATTCCGAATATGGATCGATCGATGATGCGAAAGCGCTCATTAAAGAGGCACATGAATTAGGGATTCGCGTAATTCTCGATTTAGTCCCAAACCATTCCTCAGATCAACATATCTGGTTCCAAGAAGCTCTTAATTCCGCGCCAGGTTCAAAAGCTAGAGATCGATATATCTTCCGCGACGGAAAAGGTAAGAATGGTGAATTGCCGCCAAATAATTGGGAAGCTGTTTTTGGTGGACCAGCTTGGCAGCGCGTCATTGATAAAAATGGCAATCCAGAGCAGTGGTACTTACATCTCTTTGCCGTGGAACAACCTGATTTCAATTGGAAGAATAATGATGTTATCGAGCACTTCCAAAAGATTTTCAAATTCTGGCTGGATCTTGAGTTTGATGGCTTTCGCATCGATGTGGCACACGGAATGTGGAAAGCAGAAGGATTACCTGATGTAGATCTTGCTTCTGTGGAATTACTGGATCGTCACGTTAGACCTTATTGGGATCAAGAAGAAGTACATGATATTCACCGTAGCTGGCGAAAGATTACTGATACTTACAGACATCAACCCATGTTGGTCTCGGAGGCGTGGGCGCCAAATGATGAACGCATCGCTATGTATGTTCGCCCAGATGAATTACATCAATCATTTAACTTTTCATTCCTAACTGCAAAATGGGAAGCAAAATCACTTAAAGCAATCATCGATAAATCCATGGCCGAAGTCGTAAAGGTTGGTGCACCGCCTTCTTGGGTTTGGGAGAACCATGATGTTGTACGAAAAACTGATCGCTTAGATCTTGGTCTACAAAATAAAGGTAAAGGCGAAGAAAAATATGGCGATCCAATAAAGCTGAATAAGGAGCGCGCATTAAAGCGTGCCAGAGCTGCAACGCTTCTTGAGTTAGCACTTCCAGGTGGTGCTTATATTTACCAAGGCGAAGAGTTAGGTTTATTTGAAGTAAGAGATATTCCAGAAGATCGTCTGGAGGATCCAATCTGGAAGATGTCGGAGAAAACTGACAGAGGTAGAGATGGTTGCCGGGTTCCGATTCCTTGGACAAAGAATTCTTCTGGCGCACATGGCTTTTCATCTAATAAGAATTTAACTATTGAGCAATCTTGGTTACCTCAACCCATTAACTGGGGAGATAGTGCAGTCGATACCCAGCAGGGGATAACTGGTTCATTTTTAGAGATGGTTAAAGCAGCGCTAGCCATTAGGCGAGATGAAGTTGGTCTTGGTGATGGAGAATTGGCGTGGTTAAATCTTGGGGAAGAGATTTTGGCATTTAAGCGTTCTGGCAACTTTGCCTGCATAATAAATTTTGGAAAACAATTTGAATTACCTGATGGAAAAGTACTTATTTCAAGTTCTCCAATTGCAGGCAATCAGCTACCCAGTGATACCGCAGTTTGGATGAGGATGAATTGAAGACAGAAACTCGCACTGTACGTGTACTCGCCTCAGCCCAAGTTCTAAATGGACTCGGTGTAGCTGGAACCGTTGCGGCTGGATCTTTATTAGTTGCATCAATTACTGATTCTGAAACGTTAGCTGGACTAGCACAGACATCTTCAGTGCTTGGCGCCGCTGCACTTGCGCTACCGCTTGCTCGACTTACTCAACGCGGTGGACGTCGCCTTGCGCTATCGGTTGGTTATTTATCTGGCGTCGTTGGATCTTTGCTCGCAATCCTGGGTGGAACTACTGAAAACATTTTCTTTATGCTGGCCGGCACCTTCTGTGTCGGTGCTGCATCTGCTGCTGGTTACCAAGCTCGTTTTGCCGCAATTGATTTAGCAACAAATGAGACGCGAGCTAAACAGCTCTCTCTTGTAGTTTGGGCGCTAACTGTTGGAGCGGTTTTAGGGCCAAATATGATGGAGCCATCTGGAAATCTTGCCAACAACTTAGGATTACCGAGACTAGTTGGACCATATTTAATTTCCGCAGTAACTCTCTTCTTCGCCACATTGATTATCCAAGTATTTCTTAGGCCAGATCCTTTCTTGTTGGCGCAAGAACGTAATACAAATATTCAAGAAGCAAAGAAATCTACCAAGCATGCCTTATCGCACATAAAGGTAAATCAACGAGCGCTCTTTGCAATAGCTGCAATTGCAATTGGTCATGTTGCAATGGTTTCAGTGATGGTGATGACTCCGGTTCATATGGCCCATGTTGATGTCACGTTAACCATTATTGGCTTAGTTATAAGTATTCACGTCTTAGGCATGTATGCCTTCTCGCCGATTGTAGGTTCACTTAGCGATCGAATTGGCAGAGTTAGAACAATACAAATCGGAGTTTTGATTCTTTTACTTTCTACTTTGGTCTCAGGATTTGCGGCAGCTGATGATGCAATCACTTTAGGCATTGGCTTATTTCTCCTTGGACTTGGTTGGTCATTTACGTTGATTGCTGGCTCTGCTTTATTAGCCGAGAGCGTTTCTGCTGAAATGAAAACTTCAGCACAAGGCGCCAGTGACCTAGTTATGAATCTTTCTGGTGCCGGTGGCGGTGCATTGGCTGGCGTGATTATCGGGACGCTTTCATACGGCTGGCTCTGTCTTGCCGCCGCAATACCGGTTGCAATACTCGGGGTTTGGTCGCAAAGGATTAATCGTGAGTAAGTTTGACGAAATGGGTGGTCACGAAACTTTTGAAAAATTGGTTTCACATTTCTATGCACTTGTAAGCGTTGATCAAATTCTGCGACCGATGTATCCAGAAGATGATCTAAAAGGTGCAGCAGAGAGACTATTAATGTTTCTTGAACAATATTGGGGCGGTCCTACTACTTATAGCGAAAAACGCGGACACCCTCGTTTACGAATGCGACATTCACCTTTTATAATTGGCGAAGTAGAAAAAAACGCTTGGCTAAGAAATATGGAATCGGCAGTCTCTGAACTAGAAATGAGTTCTGAACTTAAAACCGAACTTTGGAATTATTTGACTTCAGCCGCTGAAGCTATGGTTAATCAGCCGCGACGCTTCTGAGATAAATTTCCAACTTTCAAAATCTCACCGTTACGTAGATACCAGAGCGTTCCAGCGCGATCTCGGACAGTTGTGATGCGAAGTCCAACAGTCTCTACTTTTCCTTTTACATCAAGAACTTCGACTGTATCGCCAACCCCGTATTGATCTTCAATCAACATGGTAATTCCAGAGAAAATATCGCGAACAATCGATTGCGCTCCCAGGCCAACTGCAAATCCGACAACACCAGCAGATGCAACAAGTGGACCAAGGTCGACTCCAAGTTCTCCCAGAATCATCGCGCCGGATATAAGTCCAACCAATGCTTTCGATGAACTATTGAGAACCGATGCAGCAGTGCGCGCTCTTTCGCGTTGCCGCGTTACCTGATTCTTCTCGCCAGGAATGAAATCCGCTTCCGCAATCTTGCCTAATGTCTTTGTAATGGCGCGGGAGGCAATTCGTTGCAGGAATAGCGCAACTATAAGTATGACCAGGATGCGGACAGGGGCACCAAGGAACCAGTCAAGAAGTTCGCGACCGCTGATATCTAGCTCCATTTGAGCCGGACTTTATAAGAAATTAACCCAAATTCCGCACAATTTGCAGACAGTTCGGGCAGGATTTCCCCCACGACGCGAGCCACGCGTCGAACAAAGGGGTTTAGTTTGTCGGTAGCGACGAGAAGGACTTTAGTTCTAAACGCCACCTACGAGCCACTAGGTGTCGTTTCTGATAGACGCGCGCTTATTTTAGTTTTAAACAATCGCGCCACCATGGTTGAAGATTCTGGAATTGAACTCCGTTATGCATCTGGTTCACTAATTCTTCCTGCAGTAATTCGATTACATAAATTTGTAAAGATTCCATATCGCCATACCGTTCCACTTTCTAGAAGAGCAATTTTTGCTCGCGATGGTGGTCGATGTGTTTATTGTGCAGCAACGGCTACTTCAATTGATCATGTAATTCCAAAGAGTCGAGGTGGCGATCACACTTGGGATAACGTTGTGAGTGCGTGCCATAAATGTAACCATCTAAAAGCTGATAAAACTCTTAAAGAGTTAGGTTGGCGTTTACGTTCACTTCCTAGAGAACCAGTCGGCGCAGCTTGGCGAATTCTTGGAACTGGTAGAGCTGATCAAAGATGGGTTCCATATTTAGAACCATTTGGCGTTGCTGCCGCCACTGCATAGACTCGTCACATGAATCTATTTCTTAATGAAGATGGCTCAATGCCTGGCGAACCACTTCCATTCTTGGAGGCGTTTATCTGGTTCTTCGTAGCCCCTGTTGGAATCTTTTTAGCAGTCTGGTTGCTGGTCGTAGCAGGCGAAAATTTAAAGAAAGCTCGAGCTAAGAAATATAAAGAAGAAGTTCTAACTTATATTTCTGAGTAGTTTCACTTATCTACTGCTTGAACTCTGAGCGCACGCTCTAACGAATCTTTTCCTTCAATCACGTGGCGCCGCAAAGTTGGATGCGCATCCTTACCGACTGTCGAGAGCCAATTATTGGTCTTTGCCAGAGTTTCCGTCGTCGTTACATAAGTAGGGAATAGCAGATCGATAATGTTGGATGAATCTTCATACGATTTGGTGTTGTAGATATCCAATATCAATCCAAAGTAACGATCGATAAATTTGGCATGGAAATCTCGATGCAACGGTCGAGCAAATCCTTGAATTGCCGAAAGCCTGGTCCAGTTGGAGATTTCAAAGTTCTCAGTTGCCTTCTTAAATGCAGCCTCTTTCGCCTCAAGATTTGGAAAGGCAGCCATACAGCGCTCATGAGCGAGTTGTCCGGTAAGCGTGTTATCTCGCTTTAACTCTTCATCAACTTCGCTGATGGTGGAAAGTCCACGCTCAACAAGAGATATCAAAAGTGACCAACGAAGATCTGCATCAATTGCTAATCCAGTTAACTTTCCTTCAAGAAGCTCGCGAACACGTGCGCCCTGTTCTTTGGTATGAGCAACAGAGGCAAAGATTCGGGCATATTGAAGCTGAAGATCGCTACCAGGTTTAGTCTTATTGAGGAGATTTGAAATCAAATTAGCGACGCGCTCTCTTGATGCATCACGATTCTTGGATGCTGAATAAACCTCAATCGCAGAGAGCAACTGATTTCCAATTGCGGTAACAGTAGTTACATCATCTTCACCAGGTAATCCGGCAATTGCGATTTCAATAAAGTCAGATGCGGAGATTTCTGCATCTCGCAACATATCCCAAGAAGCAGACCAACAAAGAGCCCTAGGCAAGCTATCACTTACTTTTCCAAGGTGAGATTTGAGAGTCTGAATGGAATTCTCATCAAATCGAATCTTTGCGTATGAGTAGTCGCGATCATTGATTAGAAGCAAATCTGCAACTTTTTCACCAGATAGTTCAGTTACCTTAGTTAGCGCGCCTTCTACATCAAGTTCAACTGACTTGCGTAATTTCAACGCATCGCCTTGCAGATCATAAAGACCAACAGCCATTCGATGCGGTCGAAGTTCTTTAGAGCCCGCAGGAATTGTTGGGGCTTCTTGTTTAACTGCAACTTCAGAATACTTGCCATCATTGATTGCCAAAACCGGTCGCAAAGTATTTACGCCAGCAGTCTGCAACCATGTGGCAACCCAAGGATCAAGCTTTCTTCCACTTGTGATTTCAAGTTCGCTCAACAAATCGCGCAGAGTGGTGTTCTTATATGCATGCTTCGCAAAATATTTCTTCAATCCAGAGATGAAATTCTCGCGTCCCACGTGAGCAACTAGCTGTTGAAGAACAGAAGCGCCTTTTGCATATGTAATGCCATCGAAATTCGCTTTTACGGTTTCGATATCGACCATATCGGTTGCTATCGGGTGGGTAGAAGTTAATTGATCTTGGCGATATGCCCAGTTCTTTCGCTCGGAGTTAAAACCAGTCCAGGAGTTTGTAAATTTAGTTGCTTCGACGAGGGCTAAATAGGCAGACCATTCTGCAAATGATTCGTTGAGCCAAAGGTCATCCCACCATTTCATAGTGACGAGATTTCCAAACCACATATGTGCCATTTCATGGAGGATGGTGTTTGCTCGCGCGCTATACATACGCTCGGTTACTTTTGATCTGAAGACCAATAATTCTTCGCGGAAGGTCACGCAACCAGCGTTTTCCATCGCGCCCCAGTTGAAATCAACTACAGCAATCTGATCATATTTTTCAAATGCATATGCAAGTCCAAATACTTCTTCAAAGTACTTAAATCCTTGCTTTGTCAGCAGGAAGATTTCATCGGCATCAAGATGCTCAAATAAAGATTTACGGCAATAGATGCCAAGCGGAATCTTCTTGGAACCCTGGTATTCATCATGAACATGGGCATA
>CAZCQR010000019.1:0-13574 GCA_964500885.1 uncultured Clavibacter sp. | reverse complement strand
AGATCAATTGATTATCAGTGAAAGTTTTGGATTCGCCCTGACGAATTCGTCCACTATAAAGAGTTGTTCCCGTGCTATCGCTTACTGCAACCCAGGAAAGTCCATTTACACCGAGAAGTGTTACTTCCACACCGTCGGTACGAGATGCAACAGGGCCTGTCTCGCTACTTGGAACGGTGGTTGTAGGTGAATTTGTTTGAGGTGAATTTGATGAGGAGATGATGAAGCCACCGAAAAGTGCTAAACCAACTAATCCAGTTAGGACACCAGCCAAAGATTTCCAAGACAGTGGTCTCTTTATAGCTTTGGGCTTAGTGACATTGTTGTCATTAAGCAATTCTCGAATTGATTTATTTAATGGAATGGTTTGAGATTCAAAAAGTGAGAGAAGATTTTCTACATCAGCGCCACAGATATTTGCAATATTTCTAATATGTCCGCGAGCATAAGCAGCACCGCCACAGGTACTGAAATTATCTTGTTCTAAATCTTCAATTACGCTCTCAGGAATACGAGTGCGCGCCGATAATTCAGCGATTGAATATCCGCTGGATTTTCGCACTTCGCGAAGAGAGGAACCGAGTGACATCAGATCTCCAAAATTCCGATTGATTGGAGAGATAAGTTTACTTCTCAATTATTTGTCAGGACAACCCCTAACCCCGAAGTTCACCCCTGGAGGACGGCAAGAACTGACGGCAAATCATCCGACTTAACAAGAACTGTGCGAGCCTTTGAGCCTTCCGATGGCCCAACAATTCCTCGAGACTCCATCAAATCCATTAAGCGGCCCGCCTTGGCGAAACCAATTCTCAATTTCCTTTGCAGCATTGATGTTGATCCGAATTGAGTAGATACAACTAATTCAACTGCTTGAATTAATAAATCAAGATCGTCACCGATTTCATCTTCTACAACACGAGAAGATTGAACAGGTTTCAAAATATCCTCGCGATAAACCGGCTTTAACTGAGACTTAACATGGTTAACTATCGATTCAATTTCACGTTCTGAGACATAAGCACCTTGAATTCGAATTGGTTTACTTGCGCCCATTGGCAGGAAGAGTCCATCGCCCTGGCCAACTAATTTCTCTGCTCCTGGTGAATCAAGAATAACTCGAGAATCTGCAAGCGATGAAGTCGCAAATGAAAGTCGAGATGGCACATTGGCTTTTATTAGACCAGTGACAATGTCAACGCTCGGACGTTGTGTCGCGATTACTAAATGGATTCCCGCCGCCCTGGCTAATTGAGTAATTCTTACGATGCTATCTTCAACATCGCGAGCTGCCACCATCATTAAATCTGCCAACTCATCAACAACAATAAGTAGATATGGATATGGTTCGAGTGGTCCCTCGGAATCAGGGTGAGGAGCCAACTTTCCGGATCTGACAGCCTTATTGAAGTCATCAACGTGGCGGAAACCGTAAGTTGAAAGATCGTCATATCTCATCTCCATTTCACGCACCACCCAAGCAAGCGCTTCAGCCGCTTTCTTCGGGTTGGTAATGATCGGTGAAATTAAATGAGGAATTCCATCATATGCATTTAGCTCTACACGTTTTGGGTCAATCAGAATTAAGCGAACATCATTAGGAGTTGCACGAACCAGGATAGAGGTAACGAGCGAATTGATCATTGAAGATTTACCTGCACCCGTTGCACCTGCCACCAAAAGGTGTGGCATTTTTGCCAAATTGGCACAGATGAAATTACCTTCAACATCTTTGCCAAGCGCGATTACCATCGGGTGGTGATCATTTCCGGCGACGCTCGAGCGAAGCACGTCACCGAGTGAAACTATTTCTCTATCTGAATTAGGAATTTCAATACCTACAGCAGATTTCCCTGGAATTGGGGAGAGAATCCTTACATCGCTACTTGCAACTGCATATGCAATATTCTTACTGAGCGCGGTGATTGCTTCGACTTTTACGCCACTTCCCAATTCAACTTCGTAGCGTGTAACAGTAGGACCACGCATAAAACCTGTGACTTCGCAATCAATTTCAAACTCTTTAAAGAGTTCCGTAAGAGCCTGCACTACAGATTCATTTGCCTTGCTCTTTCCTTTCGAGGGTGGACTGGTTCGAAGCAACTCCATCGAAGGCAGTTCATAGGAATCTGTTGCGGATAAGACTAGCTGCACCGGTCGGGCCGGCTTTGTAGGCTTCGAAGATGTGACCTGTGGCAAATCTGATTTAGGTATTTCAACTGTGAACTCTTGGTCAAAATCCTCTTCATCGAGATCTTCATCTTGCTGATTTATAAACTCTTGCACGAGTGGCGTTTCAAAAGGTGGCGTCTCCGAAATTTCAAATTCTTCTAATTTACGCTCTCTTCTATCTTCGAGTGCGTCACTTACCTTACCTTTTGCTCCTGTAAATAAACCGGCAAAGAATGCTGAAATTTTTGAGAAAGGAGTTGCCGTAATAACCATTAAGCTGAAGAGAAATACAAGAACTAAAATTGGTATCGCCAATACATCGGTTACTAGCGCTATTAAAGGTGTCGAGATTGCATATCCGACCCAGCCGCCTCCTTCTCGCATTGCCGTTGCGCCAGTATTTATTGAACTCGGATTGAGAATATGCACCAATCCGGTAGTGCTCACAACTAAGAGAAATGAACCAATTATTAATCTACCGTTTGCAGCTTTATCTTGAGGAGCTCGGAAGAATCTAAATGCAAAGTAGCCAAATAAGATTGGTGTAAATATTGCCAACCGACCAACAGCCCCGTAAAAGAACGAGTACGCAGCGTGGCCAAACCAATTATCTAATTTCCACCAAGAAGTTGCTGCGGCCAACAATGCGACAATCAATAGTAATAAGCCAATTCCATCGCGCTGATGTTCTGCATCAAGATCTTTGGCGCCACGAGTCAGTAAGCGAATACTCGCACCTAGCGCTTTAGCGATGGTACGCCAGATAGCCCCGAGCGCTCTGCTTATGCTTCGCAGAAATCCGCTGGAACTTTTCTTACTATTTCGCTTTGCCACAACGAAAAATCGTATGACAACTGAAAATTATCGAGGGGCAGGCGCGCCGTTACACTTCAATTACAACTGGAACAATCATTGGTCTTCGACGATGTTCGCCTCCGACCCAACTCCCAACAGTTTTTCGGACCACTTGCGAAAGTTGGTGCGTTCCATTTACACCGCCGGCGACTGCTCCAGCTAATGCTTGTTCGATTCGACCTTTTACTTCATCGAATAATCTCTCATCTTCAGCAAACCCACGAGCATGAATATCTGGCCCAGCAACAATTTTCCCAGTCTGAGAATCAATAACAACGATTACCGAAATAAATCCTTCTTCTCCAAGAATTCTTCGATCCTTTAGTGAATCCTCAGTAATATCTCCAATACTTTGCCCATCAACATAAACCATTCCGCAAGGAACAGCCCCAACAATTTTCGCGACTTGATTTGAAAGATCAACTACAACGCCATTTTCAGCGATTACTACATTGGATCGCTTTACGCCGGTAGAAATTGCAAGCTCGGCATTTGCGCGCATATGCCGCCATTCGCCATGCACCGGAAAGACATTTCTTGGTTTTACAATGTTGTAGCAGTAAAGAAGTTCTCCTGCAGCCGCATGGCCCGAAACATGAACTAAGGCATTTCCTTTATGTACAACTTTTGCTCCGAATCGAGTCAATTCATTTATAACTCGGTATACAGAATTTTCATTTCCTGGAATTAGTGAAGATGCGAAGATAACGGTGTCGCCATCCCCTACTCGGATTCGATGATCACCATTAGCCATGCGAGATAAGGCGGCTAGTGGTTCACCTTGGGAACCAGTTGATACCAAAACCAGATCATTTCCGTAATCATCAATTTCATCTTCAGTAATTAGGGTATTGCCCGGAATTTTTAAGTAGCCGAGTTCGGCTGCGAGCGTCATGTTTCGAACCATGCTACGCCCGACAAATGCGACTTTTTTATTATGTGATTTTGCTATGTCGATGACCTGTTGAACTCGGTGAACATGTGAAGCAAAGGAAGCAACAATTACTCTCCGCTTTGCGCCGGCAATCACTCGGTCTAGCACAGGCATGATTTCTCGTTCAGATGTCGTGTAACCAGGAATATCTGCATTAGTCGAATCGACCATAAATAGATCGACACCATCACGACCCAATTCTGCAAAACGCGTTAGATCGGTAGTTCTGCCATCAAGTGGTAACTGATCCATTTTGAAATCACCTGTATGAAGTACTACTCCTGCACCAGTTCTGATTGCTACCGCAAGCGCATCAGGAATCGAGTGATTAACCGCGATAAATTCAAGTTCAAACTCGCCAACTTTTCTCCGTTGTCCTTCACGAACTTCAATCGTGATCGGAGAGATCCGATGATCTCGAAGTTTTCCTTTAGCAAACGCAAGTGTTAGTTGTGAGCCGATTACGGGAATATCCCCTCGTTCTCGTAGCAAATATCCAAGTGCGCTGATGTGATCTTCATGTCCATGCGTTAGAAAAATTGCCTTTATATCTGATAGTCGATCGCGAATGTATGAGAAATCAGGGAGGATCAAATCGATTCCAGGTTGATTCTCTTCAGGAAATAGAACTCCGCAATCCACAACAAGAAGTTCGCCTTTGTATTCAAAGACCGTCATATTGCGACCAACTTCAGCAAGTCCACCTAGGGCAACGATTCGAAGCGTTCCCGGCTCAAGCTTTGGTGGCATCCCAAGATCTGGGTGCGGATGATTCATTAGTTAAGTTTCACTCCACCCAGTTTTAAGTCCTCGCGCAATTGCGAGATCTGCGAATCCGTAGCATCAACTAGCGGCAATCTAACTCTGCCGCCCGGTAATCCCATCAACTTTAAAGCAGCTTTTGTAAGGATTGCGCCTTGAGTTCTAAAGGTTCCGGTAAACACTGGCAATAACTCTTGATGAATCTGCAAGGCGCGATTTGAATCGCCGGCAAACCAGGTATCAAGCATCTCTCGCAAACGATTTCCAACGGTATGTCCACAAACTGAAACAAATCCAACAGCGCCAACGGAGAGCAAAGCTAAATTCAAAATATCGTCTCCTGAATAAACTGGAATTCCGGAACGTTTAATTACCCACGATGTAGATGCAACATCGCCTTTGGCATCTTTTAGCGCGACGATATTTTTGTGCTCGGCCAATCTACATATGGTGTCTGGTTCAATTGCGACTCCGGTTCTTCCTGGAATGTCATAAAGCATTACCGGCACATCAGTAGCATCGGCCATAGCTCGGAAGTGAGCTTCTATACCTGCTTGTGGCGGTTTGTTGTAATAAGGCGTAACAACCAGCAGGCCATCTGCACCAGCTTCGGCTGCCATCTTCGCCTGTGTTACAGAGTGCGAAGTCTCATTATTTCCAGCTCCTGCAACGATTTTTAATTTACCACCGGTAACTTTCTTGACAACTTTTATGATCTCAACTTTTTCTTCATCACTTGTCGTTGGAGCTTCGCCAGTTGTGCCGTTTACAGCAATTCCATCGTGACCCAAATTTTGCAAATGAAGTGCAAGCTTTTCAACGCCTTCCCAATCAATACTTAGATCATCTTTAAATGGTGTAACCATCGCCGTAAGCAGACGACCAAAGGGCGCGTTCATGCGCTAAGGCTACTACGGAGCGACTCGGCCAGATTTCTCAAATGCGCTATAAGTGAGCGGCATAAGTTGGGCGAAATGTTCCTCCATTTTCTCTGCAACCATCTCAATTTCACGTTGTGGGTAGCTCGGAAAATGCGAACCTTCACGGCTTGTTCGCAATGACAAGAAATTCATTAGCGCGCGAGCATTCATAGTTACATACATTGAAGAGTAAAGAGCCACTGGGAGAACAGCTCGTGCCACTTCCCTTGCTACGCCGGCATCAAGCATCTTTTTGTAATTTTGATAGGCAACGGTATAGCTCTCTTTCATTGCGGCTACCGTCGTATCAAATTGTTCAGCTGTGCCATCAATAAAGACGTAATGTCCCGTTTTGCCAGTTTGGATAAGTTTTCTATTTTTATTAGGCACATAGAAAACAGGCTTTAGCTCGCGGTATCTACCGCTCTCTTCATTGTAGGAAGCAATTCGATGTCTCATAAATTCTCTAAAGACAAAAATTGGCGCACTTACAAAGAAAGTCATAGAGGTGTGCTCGAATGGCGAACCATGACGTTCGCGAGCTAGATAATTGATTAAACCGGCGGATCGGGAAGGATCACTTTCTATCTCGTCTTTTGACTGTTCTCCGGCTGTAGAAACTCGTGCCGCCCAGATAACATCTGCATCGTTTGCGCTAGCTTTGACCAGCTCGACTGTTACGTCGTCGCGGAAAACAATTTCGGGATATTCGGTGTCCGTCACGAGCGTGACCCTATCTAGCCACTGGTTAACTCTCTGGATTTGATAAGGCAAGATTGGTTCGTGTCATTTGATCGCCGCGCAGTTCTGCGTGATTCATTGAGCGTATCGCTTCCAGTCGGCACTTACGGAGCAGCTTTTGGCGCAGCATCGGTTGCTGCAGGGTTCTCAATTGTGCAAACCTGCGCACTCTCACTCTTGCTCTTCTCCGGCGCATCGCAATTTGCCGTGGTGGGCGTAATGGGCGCAGGTGGCGGAGTCCTTAGCGCGATTGCTACTGGTGCTCTACTTGGAGTAAGAAATGGTTTATATGCACTTCGGATGTCTCCGATTCTAAAGTTAAGCGGAATCAAGAAATTTCTCGGCGCTCAAATAACAATTGATGAATCTACAGGTGTAGCACTAACCCAAGAGCCGCGCGGTCAAGCAGCTATGCGATATGGCTTTATCGCCACCGGCATCGGTGTTTATCTCTTCTGGAATTTATTCACGTTACTTGGGGCAATTGGTGCGCAAGCGCTGGGTAATCCATCAAGCTGGGGGCTTGATGCAGCTGTGCCGGCAGCATTTCTTGGACTGGTTTGGCCGAGATTGAAAACTTCAACCACAAAATTTGCCGCTTTTAGCGCTGTGATTCTGGCAGTCGCGCTAACGCCATTTCTTGATGCTGGACTACCAATTATTGCAACAGTGGCTATAGCTCTTGTTCTGGGGTGGAGAACTCGGTGAATACACTCTGGATTGCAACTTTGGGCGCTAGTTTGGCTTGTTATATCTTGAAAGTTACCGGATTTCTCGTTCCAGAGAGTTGGTTAAATCGACCTAGAATTCAAAGAATTAATGAACTTGTTCCAGTAGTACTTCTAAGCGCACTCGTTGCTGTACAAACGTTTGCAAAAGATGGACAAATTCAGCCGGATCATAGAATTGCCGGAGTTCTTGCAGCAGCGATTGCGCTGAAAATGAGACTTTCTTTCCCGCTAATGATGATAATGGCCGCAGTAACTTCAGCCTTTATTTATCGATTAACCTCGGGTTAGCATAATCAGATGGGCGAAATCGGACTCACGACGGAAGAGGCTCGCGAGCGACTCGCAAAATTTGGAGCGAATGAATTACCTACTGAATCAAAGAAAAGCTTATTTTCAATCTCTTTTGAAGTAATTCGTGAGCCGATGCTACTACTTCTTATCTTTGCCGGCGCAATCAGCTTCGCTTTGGCCGAACTTCTCGATGGGATTCTTTTAGTTTCCACCGTCTTTATTGTATTAGGTATATCAATTTTTCAATCCCGCAGAACCGAAAATGCTTTACAAGCATTGAAAGAGTTAACAACTCCACTAGGGCTAGTCGTTAGAGATGGCATAGAGATTAGAATTGCGAGTTCTCAAGTTGTTCCAGATGACCTAATTGTAATTTTAGAAGGCGATCGAGTAATCGCAGATGCAAAATTAGTTTCTGCCTCATCTCTTGAATTTGATGAATCGTTGCTTACAGGTGAATCAGTTCCAGTAACAAAGGGTATTGGTGACACTATTTTTGCCGGCTCTCTAATTGTTCGGGGTCATGGAAGAGCTCGGGTAATAGCGACCGGCACAAATTCACAATTGGGCCGAATCGGAAAATCTTTACAGGAAATTAGTGAAGAAAAAACTCACCTGCAACAGAATATTGAAAGAATTGTGAAAGTAATTGGCATTGCTGCATTTGTGACCGTAGCGATAGTAATAATTAATTTCGGCTTAACTAGGGGCAACTGGCTGCAAGGCGCACTTTCAGGTATCGCGGTTGCCATGGCATTAATACCTGAAGAGTTTCCAGTAATTCTCACCCTATTTATGGTTCTAGGCGCTTGGCGTATGACGAAAGTAAGGGTTATTGCTCGAAAACCAGCGGCGATCGAAGCTCTTGGATCAATAACTGTGTTGTGTGTCGATAAAACTGGAACTCTGACTAGAAATGAAATGGAAGTAGTGGAACTTAAGACCGCAAGCTCTCGAGTATGGCGCAAATCGGAAACTATTGATTCTGAGATACAAAAATTAATTGATGTTGGAGCTCTTGCTACCCCCATAACTGCCTTTGATCCAATGGATCGGGCTTTCAAATCTCTTTCCAAAGTAGATTTTGAAACTTTTAAATCTATCTCAGAAATATCACTGCAAAAAGATAGATTGATCTATACACACATTTGGAAGGAGAAAGATGCAGAGGGCGATAATGCTTTATACGCTTCTAAAGGCGCTCCAGAACATGTCGCTAAATTATGCGGATTAGCAGGTGAAGATTTAATCAGTTTTGAGAATAGCGTCGAAGAGGCTGCTGCCAGGGGTTTGAGAGTAATTGCAATTGCCGAAGGAACTTCTGAAACTAATTGGAATTATCTTGGACTGGCACTGTTGCAAGACCCTATAAGAGAAGGAATCCCATCTGCGGTATCACAATGCACAAGAGCTGGAATAAGGACTTTGATGATTACGGGAGATCATCCAAAGACCGCTCTCTCTGTGGCCAAGCAAATTGGTCTTCCATCAGAAATGTTTATTACGGGAACTGAATTCAAGAATAGAAGCGATGCAGAATTAATATCTATCATAAAGAATTGTTCAGTCTTTGCACGATTCACTCCAGAAGATAAGTTGCGATTAGTCAATCTCCTCAAAAGCCAGGGTGAAATTGTTGGCATGACTGGAGACGGTGTGAATGATGCGCCTGCCTTGCGAGCGGCTGATGTCGGTATTGCAATGGGAGCCAGAGGTACGGATGTCGCAAGAGAAGCTGCCGCGTTGATTATTACTGATGATAACTACACTTCAATTGTCGCCGGTATCTTTCGCGGCAGGGCAATCTTCTCGAATATTCAAAAGGCCATGTCTTACGTAATAGCGATTCATTTCCCAATCTTTGGCATGGCATTTCTGCCAGTATTTAACACCTCTTGGCCTATCGTGCTTCTTCCAGCTCTAGTCGCATTTCACGAAATAATTATTGATCCAGCTTCATCAATTGTATTTGAGGTTGAAGAGCCCGATCCGGGCACAATGAATCAACCACCCAGAGATCCCAAAAAACCACTAATTGGACTTACCGAGTTTTCACTTGCGGCTTTGCAAGGTTTCTCTATATTTGCATCGGTATTTTTGACATATTTATATTCTCTTCAAACTGGGGCAAGCGAAGAGAGAATCCGATCCTTAACATTCAGCGCCTTGATAATTTCAAATGTCATCCTGATACTAGCTAACAGATCAAAAACTCTCACAATCTTGGCTGCGTTCCGTGCTAGAAAAAATAAGGCAATTCCGTGGATAGTCCTACTTGCTTCTGTCATTCTAGTTTTGATTTTCAATATTGGCTGGCTGCGCGATGCATTAAGACTTGAAAGTATCACATTACGTGATTATTTATTTTTAATCCTACTTTCGTATCTAAGCATTTGTTGGTTGGATTTTTATAAGTTTTTAAAATCAGACCGGACAATAGACGGTCTTACACATTCTTAATCGTTTAATTGAATCTAAACTTTCATATTAATTCATCTAAGAAAAGTGGGAAATAATGAAAAAGTGGAAAATTGTCGCAATAATCATTGTCGGAGTAATGACTTTAGTCGGTAATCCGGCAAATGCGAAACAAAATTCAAAGAAGAATGAGCTTACAAGTTATTCTGTTGTTCATGCACTCCCTTCCGGATATGGAGCAGATCTCGTTGATGTTTACGTAAATGGAAAATTATTGATAGATAATGCCACTCCAGGAAGCGTAAAGTCATTTTTGGTACCAAAAGGTTCTTACTCGGTTCAGTTTTATGCTGACGGAGTATCTCCGATCTCAGCAATCAATCCTCTACTGACTGCCTCGACTGTTTACTTGTCAAAAGGTAACAACTACTCGTTCGTAGCTCATTTAAATGAAATCGAAAAGCCGATGATTTCAATTTTCAAAAATAAAGTCACATCCGGAGGAAATAAACGATCTTGGATTACATTCAGACACATTGCAGCTGCGCCGGCAATTCAACTCAAGTTAGACGATGCCAGTACTTTCATTCCACTTACAAATGGGTTGGAGCGCAAAAAATCCCTAATTCAGAATAAATCGTATTTAGTTAATGGCGTCTATAGTGATACGGGAGTTCCGGCGCTAACTCCGCTTTCTGTTGTAAATTCTAAGAATTCGAATACGGTGATTTACATATGGGGCGCAAAGAGCAAGGGGAATTTAGGAATTCTGAAGGAGACAATACCTACTAAGTAGTCCTGAATCGGCGATCTATTGGGCGGTCGTGCCAAGTAGCTAGTTTCCCGTACTCCTGCTCAAACCATAGTCTCGCCGATTTCAGAATTTCGTTTTGGCTAATAGCGCTGATATTGAGGTTAAGCTTTCCAAGCACTTTTTCATTTAATTTTGGGTGTTTATCACGCAAGAAATTATGAAATAGATCAGCATAGGAACTTGAACCATGTCCATGTCCGATCAAAAGGATTCCAGAAAAAGGCTTTAATTCCTCAGATATATTTTCGAAGTATTCAGGAAATCTATGTAATGTGTCATGCCCCTTGCGATACTGACCAGTTCGCTTATGACGATGATCAACCTCAATAGGTGGAAAGACCAACGTTGGTTTATCACCAGGTTCAATGCCATTTTCCCAGATTAAAGTTTCATCACGTGAAATTACTACGACTGCAAACTTCTTTATATTCTCAATGAGATGCTGCATGATTTCCTCCTATTACGAACTTTTTCTGGCTAAAAAAGTTTTTACTCTGGAAAAATTTAGGTATCGCCAATAAGCCTTGCAACTGATTGGTTCCTAAGGGAATATGATCTTCTCTTATCGAGTAGGCTTTGGCCGCTTTAAGCGCTCTTATCGCCACTTCCATTGTGGCTGTTGGTGTTGGTGTTGGTGACACCACGTTGTAATAGAGCGCCTTCTCTATTTTGGGCCCACCATCAGCATTCGCCAACAAAGTTACTGTGCCTACATCACTTATCGTGAAATCAGTTGACGCCTCATTTATGGGACCCTGAGTGGGACCTGTGAATGTCGGATCAACTGCAGAACCTCGAGTCGCGATAGATGCAAGAATTACTAGACTTGCAAGAAACCAAACAATCTTCAATGACTTTGACATTTAATGCCTCCTTAGAGGCCGAAATCTTTCAGTGACATCAAATTTCTAAAGCACGAACAAAGAACTTTCATGACACATTAATCTCAATTAAATCTGCCCTAACAATGTCCGGATAAAGACCAAATGTGTTCAGACTTAAACATTCGAAAGACTTACCATTCATCTATCTATTCAAGATGGAGGGATGGAAAATGTTCTACAAAGATCTTGCCGTAGCAGCTAATGATCTAAATCAAGGAGATCCATCAATTGAAAACGTTCTCCAAAAATTGTGCATGAGGAAAGTAGCAGGTATTACTCTTATAGGCGCATGTTTTCTACAACTTGAGCAAACCGGAGAACTTCATCTTCTCTACAATTATGGATTACATCCAGAGGAAGTTGGACTTTCTAAATCCTCAATAGACATTTTCGAAGACCATCCAGCAGCAATAGCAGCCCGAAATGGAAGTTTGACGTTCGCAAATCATAGAAATGGCAAAAATGGGCCAAAAAGAAATCATTCGATGATTGTTTGGCCACTAATTGCAGATTCCCGAATGTTAGGAACATTGATTCTGATGGCAGACGAGCAAGTCATAGAGAATGATGAATTTAAGGAGTGTCTAGAGGGTCTAGCTACCATAATCAATGGGGCACTGAGCAGGAGCTTTCTCGGCCAGGCAAAATCCAAACGGAACGGCGCAGCCACAAAGCAGAATAAACCTCAACAAAATTTACAAACTAATAATGATTTATCCGAACGTCAAATGTTGATTTTGAAGCTTATTTCAGAGGGTCGAACTAACGCTGATATCGCAGAAATTATTGGTTACTCTGAGTCTCTAATTAGACAAGAAACTATTCGAATCTACTCCCTTTTGGGATGCAGCGGTAGAAACGAAGCCACAAATTTGTTTCATCAGATGCAAAATCTCGACCCTGATGACGCAATTCCTGCGACAACAGTTTCAGTCTAATTTTTTTTATGTCTCGCCAAAGACCGGTCAACCTCAATTATTGCGATAACTTTTCTTTAATCTTCTCACTATGAATACAGAAAATGCCCTAGTCATTGAGAATAACGTTATCGATCGTAAATTTATGCAAAGCGCACTTGAAACGTGGAATTTAAGTGTTCGCACGGAAAATGACCTTGCCCGTTTAAAAGATCATTTCACTTTTGGCGATTTTAGGATTGTTCTTTTCCATTTGGCAGGGGATGTGATGAAAAACCTGGATGTACTTGGATGGTTACGTATGCGAACAAAGGGAGTCCTTATCCCATTGATAGATCATGGAAGTCCATTCACGGAAGAGATGTGTGTGCGTGCGGGAGCTGATGAAATAATTAGCAAGCCAATCGTTCAAAAATTGTTCTTGCAAAGAGTCAACTATCATCTTCAAAAACAAAATGCACTAGATACTTTGGACGATGATATTTATTTGGTTGATGATTTGAAACTTGAAGTTCCAATTTGCGAATTTCGAGTAAACGGTAACGTCGTGCCTCTGACAAAGACTGAGTTTCTCTTGACGCAGGCTTTTATGGCGGAACCTGAACGAGTTATATCTAGACCTGAATTACTAAATATAATAAGGGTAAAAGATGGTATTGGCTCGAGTCACTTGATTGACACGCATCTGTCGAGGCTTAGGATTAAAATTAAAGAAAATGGTGGTGGCGACTACATCTTTTCGATTCGTGGCCTTGGAGTTAGGTTCCTTGCCCCAGAACATCTAGCAAAAAGGGTATCTTGATTTTTTAACCGAGCGGGAGGTGCAAAAACAAAAAAGCCTAAGAAAAATCGGGCTAGAGTATTCCTAATGATTCTAGTTTTGTCTTCAATTCGTTATCGGATGGTTCTGTTAAATGAGATCCGTCCGGAAAGAGTATTACTGGGATTGAGCGCATTCCGCCATTAATTTCAATTACTTTATCTGAGGCAGATTGATCTGCTTCTACATCGATGTAGTTATAACTAATGTTATTTGAGTCCAAGAATCGCTTGGAACGTCGGCAGTCACCACACCATTCGGCACCGTACATCGTGATTTGCTCTGACATAATTCTCCTAATCTAGTTTCAAATAA
>CAZCQR010000018.1:0-13953 GCA_964500885.1 uncultured Clavibacter sp. | reverse complement strand
AGTATGTCGGCTCGCTCTTGAAGTCGACGTAACCGTCCTTCAAGAATTCTTAATCTGTTTTTCTTTGAGGTAGGACTGAAGAAGGCAACATGAACTTCGAAATTGTCATCTTCCCAAGCGCTGGGATTTGCACTTTCGGTTAACTTGTCGAATCTCTCAAGACCGCTAGAGGTTATTGAGTAAACCAATCTGGTTCGTTTTGATTTTCCACCTTTTGCAACTTCTGCCTGTTTTATCAATCCGGCATCGGTCATCCGCCGAAGTTGTGGGTAGATGACAGAGAACGAGAGAGCTCTAAAGGGTCCAAAGATTGAACGGAGGCGCTTTCTAAGTTCGTATCCGTGAAGTGGATCTTTAGTTAAGAGTCCAAGCAGGGCAAACTCCAATGATTCAGATCGAGATCTGGCCACGGTCCACCCCCTTGCTCCGTAACGTTATATCTATTCGATATATCGAAGCGGAATCTAGACTAGTTTCAACGTTCGAATCAAGCCTGAAAAGGGTGATTTCGTTACCTATTTCTCAGATTTGGGCGCGCCTACTCACAGGTAAGGGTTCATCGGACATACCCTCTTTCTTTAGCACGCCCGATTTCTATCCCTATCGTAAGTAGGGCGGCTAGAAATGAGGATCATTCACATGAGTCTCTTCTCATGGAAACTCCACGGAACCGGAACCAGCATTGCGCCTGGTGAGGTCGTTTCCACAGATGAACGACTAAGTTGGCCACGCACTATCGGCGTTGGCCTTCAGCACATTGCAGCGATGTTCGGTGCAACCTTCCTCGTGCCTATTCTTACCGGGCTACCACCAACGACCACACTCTTCTTCTCTGGCGTTGGAACCATGCTCTTCTTAATTCTTACTCAGAACAAACTTCCAAGCTATCTGGGTTCTTCCTTCGCATTCTTGGCGCCAATCGCCGCATCAGTAAAGAGCGACAGCATGGCAGTTGCATTGGGTGGCGTTGTTGCTACTGGTGTATTGCTCGCACTTGTTGGACTCGTTGCCAAAATGGTTGGAACTGGCTGGATTGATTGGATGTTGCCACCAGTTGTAACTGGAACCATTGTTATGGTGATTGGTCTAAATCTTGCTGGCGCCGCTAAGGGAAGCCTTGCAGGTGGACCAGTGCTTGGCACGATCACACTTCTTTCAATTGCATTCTTTGCTGCATTCTCACGCGGTTTCCTAGGTCGCATCTCAATCTTTATGGGATTGCTCGTTGGTTATGTAGTTGCATTTCTAATGGGCGATGTAAATACCGATGGCATCAAAGCTGCTAAATGGTTTGCAACCCCAACCTTCACTACCCCTGAATTCAAGATGAGTGCAATCGTTCTCTTCTTGCCAGTGGTTCTTGTACTTATCGCAGAGAACGTTGGTCACGTTAAGGCTGTTTCAACAATGACCGGCAAGAATCTCGATGATCAGATGGGTAACGCGCTATTTGCAGATGGCGTTGCAACCACACTTGCAGGTGCAGGTGGCGGTTCTGGAACAACTACATATGCAGAGAACATCGGCGTTATGGCGGCTACTCGCGTCTATTCGACTGCTGCATATTGGATTGCTGCAATCGGAGCAATTGTTCTTTCTATTTCACCTAAATTCGGCGCACTATTGAGCGCCATTCCAGGTGGCGTGCTTGGCGGAGTCCAAGTTGCCCTATTTGGAATGATCGGAATTCTTGGTGCAAAGATTTGGATTGAGTCACGAGTTAATTTCGCTGACACAACAAATCTCGTTGTAGTTGCCACCGCCTTGATTATCGGTATTGCCGATATCTCTTGGACCAGTGGCGATTTCACATTCAACGGAATCATCAATGCGACAGTCGTAGCAGTTGTTGGCTATCGTGTATTCCATGCGTTATCAAAGTCACGCGGTACTAGCGCGGCTTAGTAAATCTTTAAAAAAGCCCGGCCAACTGGTCGGGCTTTTTTATTTGGAGGCGCTGATTGCTAGAGTCCACGGGTGCAATTCCCTATTCCCACTCGATATCCTGAATATTTAGTTGCAGCTGTTCTGATCATTCTGGCACCTGGTCCAAGTGTTCTATTTGCAATTGCTCGAGCAATTGCATGGGGTCGTGCAACTGCAATAGCAACTGTTGCAGGAAATGCTCTTGGCATGTTCTCACTTTCCATACTTATTGCCTTTGGACTCGGGCCAATCTTGGAGCGGAGCGAACTTGCCTTTATCTCCGTTCAAATTTTGGGTGGGTTGTATCTGATTTATCTCGGGGTCGATGCCCTTCGCCATTCAAGAATTCATGCAGCAGATATGGTAAATCAGGGTGATATTCGACCTAGTTCTTTTAAATCAATCAGAGATGGGTTCTGGGTAGGAGCTCTAAATCCAAAGGGACTTGTCTTCTTTGCGGCGATCTTGCCGCAGTTCCTGGATAAAGATGGTTCGAATATAACTGGCCAGCTATTACTTATGGGGGCCACATTCGCGCTGTTGGCATTTATTGGTGATGGAATTTGGGGAACGCTAGCCGGCACAGTGAGAGGTTGGATGGCTAATTCGCCAGTGCGATTAGTGAGACTTCGTCAATTAGGTGGTCTGGTGATAATACTTCTCGGAATCTTTACCTTGATTTCCGCGGCGTAACATAAATTTGTCAGTCCCCAGCGGCAGAATCCTCACATGAGCAAAGCACGTGAATTCATCAGTCCAAGCGATTTAACTTTCTCCTGGGATAACTGTCACAGATGTCTATGGCTTTACTACAACCATGGGCTAAAAGCTCCATCATTCTTCCCACTTGTCGGTGAATTGTCAGCGCTACAAGAGGGGCATTTTGCAAATGCAATTTCCTCCGAGCTCCATCCGGATCTTCCAGAAGGTCGCGTTGTTGGAAAGGGTGGTTGGGTTAAATCAATTCCAATCCCCTTCAACGGAAAACCTTCTCCCTTTGCCATTCGTGGCAAATATGACTTGTTAATGGAATTTGAAGATGGAACATATGGTGTTATCGATTGTAAGTTTCAAGGTAAAGATAACGACAAGAGCGAATTTTACTCACCACAACTTGAGGCCTACGCATATGCCCTTGAGAATCCAGTAAATGATCAACCGAAGACTGTCTCGGTAATGGGATTGCTTGTCTGGTCTCCTAAGAAGCCAGTTGGTGATCCTTATGCAGGATTTAATTTAGAACTTAATAGCTCTTGGTTTCCAATCAAGCGCAACCCTGATGGTCTCCAATCTCGACTTACCGATTTTATTTCGATGGTTTCTGGACCCACCCCAGTTAGAGATTCGTCTTGTGAGAGTTGCAAATTCATCTCAGAGAGGCGAGAAATATTTGGCGCCGAATAGGCGCTATTTTCGGCCGCGACGCTTTCTCTCTTCCTCTATCGCTTCCTTTGCTTGAGATGCATATATGTCTACGTATTCCTGGCCAGACATTTCTTGTAGTTTCTTCATAATTTGATCGGTCGCTTTACGCAACTCCTCCGGATTATTTGATTTCTCAACGCCTTTGAAATACATCGGTTCGCCGAAGATCATTTTGACTCTCAATATTTTCGGAATCACTTTTCCAGTTGGTTGAATCTCAGCGGTATTAAACATGGCAACTGGTACAACTGGGGCGCCAGATTCAAATGCCAATCTAGCTATACCTGTCCTACCTCTATACAAACGACCATCTGGTGATCTTGTTCCCTCTGGATAAATTCCCAGACATTCACCCTCAGCTAAAACAGATAGACCAGTTAATAACGCTGCTTCGCTTTTTGAGCCGCCGGCTCGATCTACTGGTACCTGACCAAGCGCAATAAAAGTTAACTTTTTAAGTAAACCTTTAGGGCCGGGAGATGTGAAGTACTCGCTCTTAGCTAAAAATGTAACTTTCCGTGGCACAACTAAGGGCATGAAGATCGAATCGCTAAATGAGAGGTGATTTGAAGCGATGATTACTGGGCCCTGGGCTGGAACATTTCTAAGACCCTTTACCTTCGGTCTAAAGAGCAAGGTAAGAACAGGCATCAAGAAAGATTTGAGTAACCCATAGGCAACTTTGTCGCCCTTTACGAGTGAGGACTTTCTTCGGAATGCCATGGGGTTAATTTAGAGGCTCAATGCCACGAGATGAAACCTATGACAAAATCGAGCGTGTGAGCATCCCAAATTCTGAGCCATTTGAGTTGATTGGTGGCCAGATTGCAGTTCTTCTTATTCATGGCTTCTCGGGTTCTCCACTTTCAGTTAAACCGTGGGCAGAAAAATTACATCAATCAGGATTTACCGTTAACGTTCCAAGACTTCCTGGACACGGAAGTAATTGGAATGAAATGAATCAAACTCGTTGGGAAGAATGGTTTGCGGAAGTGGAAAATAAATTTAGGGAATTGAAATCCCGTCACCAGAGAGTCTTTGTTGCTGGATTTTCGATGGGCGGCGCACTTTCGTTACGGCTCGCGACTATCTATAGAAATGAAATTGAAGGAATACTGCTTGTTAATCCTTCAATTGGCGATGATCGATTAATTATGCGACTTGTTCCTTTTCTCAAGTACTTTATCCCGTCGGTAAAGGGACGGGGCACTGATGTTGCAGCTCCCAATCCCCCAAGACATAGTTATGGCCGTACGCCACTTCGCGCATTACATTCTCTGCAAAAACTCTGGCGGGTTGTCAGGCGAGACCTTCACTTGATTGACCAACCGTTAATGATTGGCTATTCCATTAATGATCATGTCGTAAATCCAAAGTTCTCCGAAATACTCATAGATAATGTTTCTTCGATGGATATCCGCGAGGTGGTATTCGAAAGATCGTTCCATAACGTAGCTCTGGACTATGACTTACCTATACTTGTTGAGGAAAGTGTTAACTTTATTAGTGAAGTTCTATCTGGAAATATCTCTCGAAGAACTGACTCTGAATTAATAAATGACGAATTTGAATCAATTGTCTCAGGATTGTCACTAGATGAATCTGCTCCAAGTAGCTACTTAGATGAACTTGATAATTTAGATGCTTTAGAAAAGTATGAAGGTGACAATAAGGAATTACCGACTCTAACCCAGACGCAACGTGCAGCATTGATTGGTGTAATTGGCGGACCCATATACGTTGCATTGGTTGAGATATTCAATTTTGATCTACTGGGAATCGGTTTCTGGCCTGGTCTAGTCGCGTTAATTAGCGGCGTCATAACATTCTTCTGGCAGATGAAACCAGAGAGTGATCCAGGAGATGGAAGTGCGATATGAGTGAAATTTTCCGTTGGGGCATTATCGGAACTGGTGGCATAGCGAAACGATTCACGAAAGATCTATTAAACACTCCAAACCATCGAGTAGTTGCAGTTGGATCCCGCACAAAAGAGAAGGCGGAAGAATTTGCGCGCGAAGTTTCTGCAACTCCATTTGGAAGCTATGAAGAGTTGGTGCTAGCAGATATCGATGCAGTTTATGTAGCGACACCACACTCTGCCCATGCTGAAAATGCAATCCTGGCGCTGACGGCGAAAAAGCCAGCCCTTGTGGAGAAGCCATTTGCGGTTAGCGCCAATGAGGCTCGTATGATGATTTCAGCTTCGCAGTTAAATCAAGTTCCACTAATGGAAGCAATGTGGAGTCGATTCCTTCCACATTATCAACTGGTTAGAGAATCAATTCTCGCCGGCGATATCGGAGAGATTGTTGCAATTTACAGTGATCATGGTCAGGCATTGCCCCTCAATCCTTATTACCGATTGCATGCTCCGGAATTGGCTGGTGGTGCACTTCTTGATCTTGGCGTTTATCCCATCTCATTGACTCAAATGCTTCTCGGTGCTCCAGACGAAATAATTGCAGCTGCAGAATTTACGCAAAGCGGAGTTGATGCAAATACTTCGATGATTTTTACCTACATCAATGGTGCTCATGCCCTTCTAAATACAACCTTGCTGATCAATACTCCAACAACTGGGACGATAATTGGCACAAAAGGCAGAATTGAGATTCATGGAAGTTTCTATTCACCAACTTCCATCCGAATTACCAGTAGTAAGGGTTCGCAAGATTTTCCAAATAAATACCTGGGCCATGGGCTACGAGAGCAAGCTTTGGCATTTGAAAAAGTTGTAGAGAATTCAAAATTGGAAAGTAATTTGATGACCCATAAAGATAGTCTTCAAGTTATGGAGATAATGGACGAAGTCCGAAAACAAATAGGGCTTATCTACCCTTTTGAATCAGCCCTCTAACTTTTTCTTTAGCTGAGAGAGAGCTGCATCAATCGTTGCCATCTCAGCTTTCTTTCGCATCATTTCCGGAACCGGCATCGAAACTTCTACATGAAGTTTGTAAGTTACCTGTGCCGAGTCTTCGTCGCCTGAAATTTCATAACTTCCGGTCATTTCCGTCATGAGATCTGCTTCTTCTAAAGTAAAACTGATCTCTTTTGGAAAATTCGTATAATCATAATTTAACTTCGCTCTATCTTTTAGAACTCCTGCTTCGATCTTCACCGTAGCCGATATCGGGCGACCCGCAGAATCCCGATCGTGTACCTCAACTTGTTTAATGGCTGAGGACCAAGTTGGAAAGTTCTCTAGGTCTGCCAACATAGCGGCGGCTTCGCCAGCGCTTGCTTCTACAGTTACTGAGTTTGATGAGAATTCGGCCATGGCGCGAGGCTACCTCTTCCGATAGACCTTCTCTACCGATAGTTTTTGTCTATGAGCGAAATCTTTATTCCAGCCCTTGAGCCAGCCGCGACCGCGGGAAATCTCACCAATCTCATTGCCGAACGTGCCTGGTTCGAACCAGAACGAATTATGGTTTCAAGACCTCTTGGTGATGGCTGGCAACCTGTATCTGCACGTGCCCTTGAAGCAGAAGTCCGTGCAACCGCTAAAGGATTAATTGCATCCGGAGTTGAAATTGGTGATCGCGTTGCGATTATGGCACGTACTCGTTATGAGTGGACCATCCTTGATTTCGCAATCTGGTTTGCCGGTGGCGTGACCGTTCCAATTTACGAAACTTCCTCTGCAGAACAAGTTGATTGGATTCTTAGCGACTCTCATTCAGTTGCAATAATTGTTGAGACTCCACAACTAAAGGATCTTGTAACTCCAGTTCTTCCAAACTACACGAAGAACTGCTGGACCATGACCGAAAATGTTCTCGATCAGTTGGCATACCTGGGAAGAGATATCTCGGATGCAGAAATTGATAGACGTCGAAATGCATTAACTCCAGATACCTTAGCGACTTTGATTTACACATCAGGAACAACTGGTAAGCCAAAGGGAGTTCAACTTACTCACGGTAATTTCTTATCAGAATGCGGCAACGTGGTCTTGGGCGCTGCTGATCTATTTATGAAACCTGGTGGTTCAACACTTTTGTTCTTGCCCGTTGCTCACGTATTCGGTCGCATGGTGCAAATTGGTTCGATTCGAGCTGGATTACATCTGGCACATTGCGGCGATGTCTTGGGCCGACTAACTACCGATCTTGCTTCATTTAAACCAACCTTCGTACTAGCTGTGCCACGAATCTTCGAAAAGGTATACAACGGCGCTGAGGCTAAGGCCGATGCAGCTGGCAAAGGTGCAATCTTTAGAAAAGCTGCAAGTATCGCTATTGAATACAGTAGATCTCAGGATGAAGGAAAGATTCCTCTTGGCCTTAAAGTTAAACATGCAATCTTCGATAAATTGGTTTTTTCAAAGATTCGACATGCACTGGGCGGTCGAGTCGAAGCTGCAATCTCAGGTGGCGCACCTCTAGGTGAGCGACTTGGCCATTTCTTTAGAGGCGCTGGTGTCCGTGTTCTTGAAGGATATGGATTGACTGAAACTACTGCTGGCGCAACGCTTAATTTAACAACAGCCCACAAAGTAGGTTCAGTTGGTCGACCAATTCCAGGTACAACGATAAAGATCGCCGATGATGGCGAGGTCTTGATTAAGGGACCAATCGTGATGCGCGGTTACTGGCAGAACGATGATGCAAATAAGGAAGTATTTACTGATGATGGCTACTTTAGATCTGGTGACCTTGGAAAACTTGATGACCAGGGATATCTATATATTGTCGGCAGAAAGAAAGAATTAATCGTAACTTCCGGTGGCAAGAATGTTGCACCTGCTGTTCTTGAAGATCGTTTACGGGCACATCCTCTGATTAGTCAATGTATTGTTGTGGGTGACAATCAGCCATATATCGCAGCGCTCGTAACAATTGATCCAGAGGCAATTAAGGGCTGGATTACTGCCAATAAGAAAGATGGCGCCACTATTGCTGATTTAACGAATGATCCAGATTTGATTTCGGTAATTCAAACGGCTGTTGATGAAGCAAATAAGGCAGTAAGTCGCGCTGAATCGATTCGTAAATTCAAAATTCTTCCAGTCGATTTCACAATTGCCGGAGGCCACTTGACCGCGAAACTATCCGTAAAGCGCCATGTAGTGCATAAGGAGTTCGCTTCCGAGATTGCCGAGCTCTTTGCCTAATCGCCTAGAACTAGCGCGCCGGCTACATGATGGTCCGGCGCAACAGTTGGTTGCGATCGGTTTAGCACTAGACGAATTAGTTTCAAATCCATTAATCTCCAAGGACACTCGCACAGCACTTAGAAATCTCAGACTTCAAGTTATTGATACGAGCAAGTCCTTACGAAGCGAGATTTACACATTAAGGCGTCTGACATTTACAGATGTTAAAGCTGAAGTTGCTGCTCGGTTACAGAACATTGTTTCAGAAATTGAACTACCAAAGGCAATATTAAAGCCAGAGATAGAGGATGCGCTTTCACGCTCATTGATAGAGATTGTGCGCAATTGCCAGAGGCACTCAAAAGCTAACCGCTTTCAAATCAAATCTCATAAACGTAGGAGAATTTTGGAAGTTCTAGCTAGCGATGATGGAACTGGTCGAATTCGCAATCAGCAGAGATCTCTTGGATTGAAAAGTATTACTGAGCCCATTATCGAGATTGGCGGAACGGTAACTCTCAATACGGGTAGCAATGGTTCGACTTATCAGATTGAGATTTCACTAAGGTGACTGTAAAGATCTTGGTAGTTGATGATCATGTTCTCGTACGAGAGGGATTACGTAGAGCGTTAACTAAGGAATCTGATTTTGCGCTTGTCGGAGAAGCTGCCTCAAAAAGAGAAGCGTTTGTACAGATACCGCATCACAATCCAGATGTATTGGTTGTCGATTTACATTTGCCAGACGGTAACGGTTTAGAGGTAATAGCTTGGGCACGCGCACTCTCTCAAAGAATGGGAATAGTGGCTTTAACTTTTTCGAATTTCCCAGAACATGTTTTAGCTTGCATGGAATCTGGTGCCAGCGCCTATGTTGAGAAATCCGCTCCCCTCTCTGAATTAATTCTTGCCATTAGACAGAGCTCTCTTCAACCTTTGACCTTCTCAGCGCGAAAACTAACTGAATCAATTAGCGCAAAGAATCGAACTATTGGTCTTACCGCTAGAGAGTTAGAGATTCTGGAAATACTTCCCACCGGCAATACCGTTGCGGAGATCGCGGCTCAGCTCTTCATCACTGAGGCAACAGTTAAAACACACCTTGCAGCCATTTATCGAAAGTTTCAAGTTTCCAATCGAGTACAGGCGATAAACGCCGCAAGAAAGATAGGGCTATTACCTCATTAAGTGTTGAGTAACTTCGCGAATCGTTTACTCCAAATCTGCCAACTCCATTCAGTTTCAGCCCACTTCCGGCCGGCTTTGCCCATCTTCTTGCTTAGTTTCTTATCTTTCAAAAGTTTGATAGCCGCATGAGCAATCTCTTTTGTATTGCGACCATCTACAGAAATTCCAGTAACTCCTTCAATCAAAGCATCAGTTGCGCCGCCAGATTTGCCAACAATTACTGGGAGTTCGCAAGCGCTTGCTTCTAGATAAACAATTCCAAGTCCTTCTACTTCAAGTCCAAATAGTCGATCTCGAGAGGGCATAGCAAATATATCGCTTGCCGATAGATACTTTGGTAAATCATCATAGGAAACTCGACCGAGAAATCTAACGGAATCTGCTAACTCAAATTGCTTCACCAGCTTATTCAACACTTCTCGATTCGGTCCCTCTCCAACAATTATCAGAATCACATCCGGTATCGTCTCTTTAATGATTGGAAGTGCTTTTATCAATTGATCCTGCCCTTTGCGATGAACCAATCTGCCGACAGAGATAATTGCTGGCCTATCTCCTATCTGTAACTCTTGGCGGAGTTTTGAATTTGTAGCAGAGAAATGCTTGACATCAATTCCGGGAGCGATATGAACTAATTTTTTTGAATCAACAGCTCGCGAGATTGCTTTCTTTGTATATTCACCCAAAAAGCCAAAATAATCAATTCCGCTACTTGCATAACGGAGCAACCAAGAAAATGGTGGAATTTTTGCCCACCAAACTTCATGTCCATGGGTAAGTGCGACTACACGTTTAATGCTTGGTAATCGCAGCCACGGCGCAGCAATTCCCAATGGTGCGGCAGCGCCAAACCAAATAATCTCAATACCGTTACCTGAAATTATTTTCCGTAAGTTGCGAACGACCCTTGGCGTGGGAAGCAGAATTCGACTTCTATCTCGAATAACTCTTACGTTGTATTTCTTCAACCATTGACGGTCAAATTCATCTGAATTTGCCTGCTTTGATGTATAGACCCAGATCTCTTTATCTTTAATTCGCTCGAGCAGTCCTAAAACAAAGGTCTCGATACCGCCTGCGCGCGGACCAAAATCATTTGTAATAAGGAAGAGTTTCTGCACAATAAATACTCGATGCTAACTTTTAGTTAGAGTCGACGAGCACCAACATACTTCTTGCGACCGAAATAATTTCCAAATTCTGCAATTTGTACTTTTGCACCAGGCCTTGGTGCATGAACCATTTTGCTCTTACCGATATAGATACCTACATGGGAAATTGGAGTTCCGAAGAAAACTAAGTCTCCCGGCAGAAGACTTCCTCTGCTAATTGATCGCCCATATGTGTATTGAGCTCTTGATGAGTGTGGAAGGCGAACTCCGGCTTGCTGAAAAGCTCTCATGGTTAATCCGGAGCAATCCCATCGAATTGGCCCAGCAGCTCCCCAGACATAGTTATCACCAATCTGTTTTACTGCGTAACGAAGTGCAGTACCAGCACGGCCAGAAACTGTATTTGCAAGTTTGGCCTGTTCCTTTGAAAATCTCTGTCGCTCGGCTTCGTCCATTGCTTGTAATTTGAGGAGGCGCTCTCTATCTGCCTTCTCTAACTTGGAGAGAAGTTTTTCTGCCTCTTCAAGTTTCTTTTTTACTTGTGAAGCTTGAGCTCTGTAACGTGCCTCCGCGGCTTGAACTAATCTGACTTTGTCGCTAACGGTTAAAGATGTCGCATCTAATCGTTGTTTAGCGGTTGCATATTTTCGGAGCTGCAAAGCCTGTTTACGAGTAACACTTTCTAGTGAACCGGCCGCCGATAAATAAAGTGTGGGATCGGAGGAGAAAAGAAGTTCGATACTCTCGCCAAGTCCAGTTGATTTGTACCTAGCGATGGCAATAGCGGCTAGCGAGTTACGGATTGAATCGACCGTTTCTTTCTGGCTCGCTGCTTCTTGTTGAACAGAGCTAAGTTGCTTCTGCAATCTTGATAATTGAATTTTTGCCGCTTGAGCATTCTCGCCAGCCTCTGCCGCGTCCTCCTGCAATCGCTCCACCTCTGCTCGAACTCTCAAGAGGTCAGCATTTGGGGCTGCGCTAGCCGGATTATTCGGTATTAGGAGAGATAGGAGTAGGGCCAGGGAGATACCAGCGCTCTTAGCTCTTGTGAACATCGCTTTAGGCTAACTGCGAAGGCTCTACTCGCTCAACCTGAGCCCGCCTGAGTCTGCTGAGAATTCTCTAAAACCTCATATCTAAGCGGGGGAACCATGCCTCTGGATGCCAGTAAATCAATCACCCGGGCTGATTCTGGGTCGATTGCGCTTGTCGGTTCGGGTGGGCCAATCAGGACAGAGACTACGCAATCTTTACATGCGATCTCACGAGCAATACAGCTATCACAGTCAATGATCATAAATAGAAGATAGGCCCCAGCACTGACATAGTTGAAATAATGGTGCCCAATGTTGATCTCGAATCTGATTATTGGAAAGAACGGCGCTACCACTTTAGAAGGCTCTTCCTACAGCCTTAGCTTCCCTGCCGATAAAGAACAGATGCAAAAAATCCGTGGGATGGCAAGTGCCATTTTGGTTGGCGGAACTACGTATCGGAGCGAGCCATATCAATCTCTGGATAAACCCGTTCTAGTTTCCAGCACCCAAGGAGAAGAATTACCTAAACCGCGATTTGGTGAAATTCTTAAGCTCTCCCCTGGTGACTTAGCGGATTACGCTCTAGAGAGATTTCCCCCTCCCGTACTGGTTGAGGGTGGTAGAGACTTTCTTTTACCGCTCTTAAAAGCACGAAAAATATCGAAAATGTATTTGACCGTTAGTGAGACTTCTGGTGACGACCGATTTGTTGATTACTTGCAACTAACTAATGGAATGACATTAAGAGAACGAACTAAATTTCCAGAAGGTATTTTTGAAGTCTGGGAACTAAGCGATTGAGATAAGTACTACTCCAAAGATCGCGAAAAATATTCCGAAATATTGCACTTTATGTAAGCGTTCGTGAAGAAATTTGAAAGCGAGTAATGCCGTAACAATTGGGAATAAGGAGCCAAGTACTAGCGCGATTGAAACTAATCCCTTTGTAGTAGCAATTCCTAAAAGCAAATTAGCAAGAAAATCGGCGATTCCGATAAATATCAAGACTGGGATGCTCGCTTTGGTAAAACCACCGACACTTCTGAATCTAAGTGCAATTAATAAGACTATTAAAACCGATGCAACTCGCATTGAAGTCATTGTGTGAAGCGAATCAACGCGCGCTCCAATGGCGATAAAGGTCAAAGCGCCGCCAAAACCGAATGCGGCAATTACGGCATAGATAATTGGCCGTATTGGTAATCCACCTTTTATCTCAGGACCGCTAGCAAGAAAAGCACCTAAAAGTGCAATAGAAATTCCTAATACTTGTTGGGTATTTGCTCGTTCACCATTTACATAAGCAACGGTTAGTGGAATCAATACCGAAAGTGAACTAATTGGGCTAACGACGCCCATTCGACCCGTTGCCAAGCCTGTATAGAAAGCCAGCAAACCGATAAAGCCGCTCACGCCTGCTAGTAATCCTGGAATGAAATAACCATCAAAACTCAGATTTGGCGCAATTAACTTGTGGCCCAAAAATGATCCGACCAATAGAGCTATCACTCCAAATATCAATCCAAAGAATTGCGAAACGCCAGTTACTGCAATTGATCGATATTTCTTGGAGAGATTCCCAGCAAGGTAATCGGCAGTTCCCCAGAGCAAACTAGAGAAAAGCGCCAAAACCGAACCCATAGTAAGAACCTACCTGAGTTCAATTCCTCGTGCCTACCGGCTCGCGCTAAACATATCTCCTACCCTTAGATAGTGAATAAGGAGACTGAATTCTTCAATCGCTTCTGCGAAGAGGCTCGCGCTTACCAAGTAAGAAGTGAAATTCTCATTGAGGAAGTTCCAGCGCCGCAGAAATTGGCGCCATTCGCATTTGCGCTTTCAGCTGATGTTGTAATCGCAGACTCCGATCTTGCAACCGGAAGATTTGTTCTACTTCACGATCCCGATGGACAAGATGCATGGCAAGGAAAATTCCGAGCAGTTACTTTTGTCCGTTCTGCGGTCGAAAGTGAGATGCAATCTGACCCCCTATTAACTGATGTTGCATGGTCATGGTTTCTAGAATCTCTAGATAATTCCGAGGCCCAAAGTGAATCAATTAGCGGCACGGTAACTAAAGTTTCCAGCGCTTCATACGGCGAATTAGCAAAGAATGAAAACTCGGCTGAAGTGGAGATTCGCGCATCTTGGACACCTAAGG
>CAZCQR010000017.1:0-15036 GCA_964500885.1 uncultured Clavibacter sp. | reverse complement strand
GCATTCCCACAATTAATCGCCGCCAGAGCAGCCGATAAGAAACTGGTACTTGTTACTCACTCAAGTAAACGAGCAGGAGAGTTAGTAAAAGAGTTAGCAGCTTTCTTGCCATCGGTACGCGAATTTCCATCATGGGAAACACTCCCGCACGAGAAATTAAGTCCGAATAGCGACACAATCGCAAATCGAATCGACGTCCTTTATAACCTAAAAGATATTCAAGTTCTCGTTCTCCCAATTCGATCTCTTGTACAGCCGATTATTTCCAATATAACAAAGCACGAAATTCTGATCTTGGAACGTGGCGAAAGTATTGCTTTTGATTCGTTGATTTCCGCACTCGTAGATCGTGCTTATACGAGGGTTGATATGGTGGAAAGACGTGGTGAATTTGCGGTTCGTGGCGGAATCATTGATATCTATCCATCTGCAGCTGAGTACCCAATTCGCATTGAATTCTTTGGCGATGAGATCGAGGAAATTAGACGGTTCGAAATTGGTAGCCAACGTACCTTTGCTCCAGAAACAAATCCGATTCGAATTTTGCCTGGCAGAGAACTACTAATTGACGATGAAGTAAAAGAGCGAGCGAAAGCTATGCGCCATCTCTATCCAGAACTTTTAGAGATGACAAATAAAATTGCAGAGGGAATTTACGTAACAGGTATGGAGTCGTTAATCGGAGCACTTCATCCGGAGATGAGACAGTTCCTAGATTTCCTTGATAATCAATACGAAGTGATTCTTCTAGAGGAAGAGCGAATCAAAAATCGAACTCTGGATTTAATCAAAACAAGCGAGGAGTTTTTAGAGGCTTCCTGGTCAAATGCGGCGCTCGGTGAAGCAATTACAGCGCCCCTACGTACCGAGCTGCAAAGGTCGAATTACTTAAGTATTGATGATGTTAAAGCGAAAGCAGATGAGAAAGAGATTTTTTGGCGGAGCATCAATTTATTCGGAGATATTGATGATCCAAAGGTTGAACAATTTAAAGAGTTAACACCATATCGGGGAGATTTTGAAAAGTTACTGTTAGATGTTAAATCTTGGCTTGCCGCAAAAGAATTGGTGATTCTCTCCTTTCACTCTAATGGTCTAGCGGAGCGATACCTGCAATTACTTTCTGAGGCCGATGTACCAGCAAAACTAGTATCAGATTTAAGTACGTCACCTGTACGTGATGTTGTATATCTTGTAACTTCTCCAATTAATTATGGCTATCAAGATATCGATAATAAAACTGTTTTACTCTCTGAATCAGAGATTACTGGAGTTAAAGATCGCCGAGCTAGCGCGACCAAACTTCCAACTCGTAGAAAGAAAGCGATTGATCCACTTGAATTAAAGCGTGGCGACTATGTTGTTCACGAGATTCATGGCATCGGCAGATATCAGGAATTACTGAAGCGAAGCGTTGGTGGCGTTGAGCGAGAGTATGTAGTAATTGAATATGCGCCGGCAAAGAGAGGGCAGCCGGCCGATCGAATATTTGTTCCTACTGATTCGTTAGATCTAGTCTCGAGGTATATCGGAGGTGAGACGCCAGCGCTGCACAAAATTGGCGGCAGCGATTGGAGTAAGAGCAAGTCTCGCGCTAAGAAGGCTGTTAAAGAGATTGCTGGAGAACTAATTCGTTTGTACGCAGCTCGCACTAGCCTTCCTGGATTCGCATTCTCACCTGATACAACTTGGCAACGCGAGCTCGAAGATTCATTTGAATACGTTGAAACTCCAGATCAACTATCGACAATAAATGATGTTAAGGCCGATATGGAACGACCATATCCGATGGATCGCATTGTTTGCGGTGATGTTGGATATGGAAAGACTGAGATTGCAATCCGAGCTGCGTTTAAAGCAGTTCAAGATGCAAAGCAGGTTGCAGTTTTGGTTCCGACAACTCTATTGGTGCAACAACATCTGGCGACTTTTACTGAGCGATATTCGGGATTTCCGATAAAAGTTAGCTCTTTGTCACGCTTTAATACTGCGAAAGAAATATCAGAGACTTTATCTGGCTTAGATACGGGAACAATTGATGTTGTAATAGGAACCCATCGATTACTCTCCGAAGATATAAAGTTTCGCGATCTTGGACTTATCATCGTTGATGAAGAGCAGAGATTTGGCGTTGAACATAAAGAGAAATTGAAGAAGTTACGTGCAACCGTAGATGTTCTAGCAATGTCAGCAACGCCCATTCCACGAACTCTGGAAATGGCAATTACTGGAATCCGAGAGATGTCGACGATTGCAACTGCTCCAGAAGAACGCCACCCAGTACTTACTTATGTGGGCGCATATGACGATAAACAAGTGGTTGCAGCTATCCATAGAGAGCTACTTCGCGATGGTCAGGTTTTCTATATACATAATCGAGTCGAAAGCATCGATGAAGCTGCAGCGCGCTTACGCAGGTTAATTCCAGAGGCCAGAATTGCAACAGCCCACGGCCAGATGAATGAGAGTGCTTTGGAACAAGTTGTATTGGCATTTTGGAATAGAGAATTTGATGTATTGGTGTGTACAACAATTGTTGAGAATGGAATCGATGTTGCAAATGCCAATACATTAATAGTTGAGCGCGCTGATAAGTTCGGTCTCTCACAACTTCATCAATTGCGAGGTCGAGTTGGACGAAGCCGAGAACGTGCATATGCCTACTTTCTATATCCGGGAGATAAACCATTAACTGAACTTGCTCTTGAGCGCTTAAATACAATTGCAACAAATAGCGAACTGGGTTCTGGCATGCAGGTAGCACTTAAAGATTTAGAGATTCGTGGCGCTGGAAATTTATTGGGCGGTGAACAATCAGGACATATAGCTGATGTGGGCTTTGACCTATATATGAGAATGGTGGGCGAAGCTGTTACCGAGTTTAAGCGTGGCTTGATTGAGGGCGATGCAGAAGAAGTCGAATGCAAAGTCGAGTTACCGGTAACTGCACATCTTTCAACTAATTATGTTCCTGCAGATCGATTGCGACTTGATCTGTATCGTAGATTGGCAGATGCAAAGAGCGATGCAGAAATAGATGCCATTGGCGAAGAACTTAAAGATAGATTCGGCGATATTCCAGAAGAATCTCTGCGGTTGCTCGAAGTTGCAAAGCTTCGAATTAAAGCCAAGCAGATGGGAATCAGAGATCTTGCACTGCAGGGTAAATATTTAAAGATCGCACCTATAAAACTATCTGAATCAAAAGAGCTACGAATTCAACGCCTCTATCCCGGCTCAATTGTGAAATCCGTGACTAACGTCCTGCTGATTGCCAGACCAGCAGTTGCCGCTTGGTCACCGGAGGATCAGAAGATAGGAGATACTTCACTCCTTGCCTGGGTGAATGATTCACTAGACGAGTTAATAGCTCCGAAAAAGTAGAGAGAAGGAAGTTAAATGAAGCGAATTGTTGCAGCTCTACTTGGATTCTCACTGCTCTTAATTACCGGCTGTTCTCAGATGGATGTAGCAGCAAGCGTTGGCAAGACTGATATTGAGTTAAGCACGTTGCAAAGTCGAGTCGATTCGATTTTGGCAGAGCGACGAAAAGTTGATACCTCTCAGATGCAGCTACAAGACGGCGATGTTCTGACTCGCTCACAACTTACTTTTCTAATTTCAAACTTAATTCTTGAAGATATTGCTAAAGAAACTGGAATTGAAGTTACCAAAGCTGACTTAGAGGCTTATAAGAGTGAAATATTCCAGAGCATTGGTGGCGAGGCGATGCTGCCATCCGTTCTGGTTAATGCGGCGATTGCGCCAGAAGCGCTTGATGAAGTTTTGCGACGCGATTTGATTTTGCGACAAATTGGTGGAGCGCTGGCAGAGTCCGGAGCAACCGATGGTGAGATAAATGATTTGATTCAAAATCTAGTTCGTGAGAAATCCAAGTTATTGAAGATTGTTATTAATCCAAGGTATGGAGTCTGGGACGAAACTTCAATTTCAGTTATTGGTACCGATCCAGCAGGCGATGCAGTAACTAACAAGTAGTTATGGCATATGAAAATCTGATTCGCCTCGTTGAGGTGATGAAGAAGCTTCGCACCGATTGTCCGTGGGATGCAGAGCAGACTCACGAAAGCTTAATTCGATATCAATTAGAAGAATCTTATGAATTTATTGAAGCCGTCGAGAGCGGCAATCGAGCTGACTTAAAAGAGGAGTTGGGTGACTTACTCCTTCAAGTTTATTTCCATGCCGAAATTGCGGATGAAGATGAGAGAGAACCGTTCAATATCGATGATGTCGCAGCTGGCGTTGTAGATAAATTGATTGCACGCCATCCACATGTTTTCGGTGATGTGAAAGTAAATTCGAGTGCGGATGTAAAGCGTAATTGGGAAGAAATCAAGAATGAGGAGAAAGGACGCACTCAATTTGATGAGGGCGTCCCAATCGGCCAGCCTGCGCTTCCGCTTGCTGCAAAGTTGATTCTTCGTGCAGAGAAAAATGGATTAAATCTTCCGCCGACTACCCAACCAGCATCTGGAGTCGATGAGAATTCGCTCGGTGATGCATTTCTCTCTCTGATTTCTTGGGCAGTCGAAAGAGATATTGATCCAGAGGCTGCACTACGAAAGGCAGCTCTTCGATATCGAGATTCGTTAAAGGACAGCAAGTAACAACTTCTCGAGAAAGGTAGACTTTCCAATCGTGACGACAATCAAATCAATTAAAGCTCGCGAAATCCTTGATTCAAGAGGTAATCCAACTGTTGAAGTCGATGTTGAATTAACAGATGGCGCTCTCGGTAGAGCTGCAGTACCGAGTGGAGCATCAACGGGCGCATTTGAAGCTGTCGAATTACGAGATGGTGGCGAACGATATTTAGGTAAGGGGGTATTAAGCGCAATCTCAAATGTACAAAAGGAGATTGCCCCTAAATTAATAGGTGCTGATCCATTCGCCCAGCGGACAATTGATAAGTTAATGATTGATCTTGATGGAAGTGCCAACAAATCAAAACTAGGCGCGAATGCAATACTTGGTGTTTCACTGGCAATAGCGCGAGCGGCAAGTACTTCAAAGAAGCTTCCGCTATATCGATATTTAGGTGGCGAATCTGCAGATCTGCTACCGGTACCTATGATGAATATTCTCAATGGCGGCGCACATGCTGATACAAATGTTGATATTCAAGAATTTATGATTGCGCCCATTGGCGCAAAGAATTTTAAAGAAGCGCTCCGTTGGGGAGCAGAGGTTTACCACGCACTTAAGTCGGTCTTAAAGAAGCGTGGCCTTGCCACGAGTATTGGTGATGAAGGTGGTTTTGCTCCTAATTTAGATAGCAACCGTGCTGCGCTAGATTTAATTGTTGAAGCAATCAATAAAGCTGGCTTCAAATTGGGAAGTGAAATTGCTCTTGCGATGGATGTTGCCGCTACCGAGTTTTACAAAAATGGTCATTATGAGTTTGAGGGAAGTAAATTAACGGCAGCTGAAATGATCGCCTATTACAAAGATTTGGTTGACTCTTATCCGCTAGTCTCAATTGAAGATCCGCTTGCAGAAGATGATTGGGATGGTTGGCGAGCAATTACTGAAGTATTAGGCGAAAGAGTTCAGTTAGTTGGTGATGATCTATTTGTTACCAATCCAGAGCGCCTTTCTCGTGGAATCGCAGCAAAGACTGCAAATGCGCTACTAGTTAAGGTAAATCAGATTGGTTCGCTAACAGAGACGCTAGATGCGGTTGCAATGGCAGATAAAGCAGGTTACCGATCGATGATGAGCCATAGATCCGGTGAAACAGAAGACACAACAATCGCAGATTTAGCTGTTGCCACCTCTGCTGGTCAGATCAAGACCGGTGCACCTGCACGTAGCGAACGTGTTGCAAAATACAACCAATTGCTCAGAATTGAAGAGGAGCTTGGCGCACGGGCTAGATATGCCGGAAAATCAGCCTTCCCAAGATTTAAATGAGTCCGCGAAACTTTAAGTTAAAGGGAGCATTTTCAGATTTCGCAGAACGTCGCGGAATTTCTACAAGATTATTAATCCTCTTTATTGTTCTATTCGCGATGGCTGTGACGCTTGCACCGCCCACACAGCATTATTTTGCACAAAGAGCTCAGATAAGCGCCCTGGAGGCGAGCGTTGAATCTAATCGTAAAAAACTTGAAGAAGCGCGGGCTGAATTGGAGCGTTGGAAAGATCCAGAGTATGTGAAGTCGCAAGCAAGAGCACGTTTACATTTTGTGCTACCTGGTGAAAGGCAATACATAATCTTGGGCGCAACTCCAGAAGTTTCAGATTCAACGCAAGGCGCTGCGCCTGTAAATCAAGATTTTCCATTAGGCGTCCCTTGGTATTCCAGAATTATTTCCTCAATAACATCAGTTGGCGTTGGCAATAGCGAGTGATTTATATATGAAAAATGAACCGACAAAACGTGACTTGGAAGTTTTGGCAGTCCAACTTGGTCGAAGTGCACGTGATGTTCATGCGGTGGCATACCGATGCCCATGTGGCAATCCAGCAGTAATTGAGACTCCGCCTCGATTAAGTGATGGCACACCATTTCCCACTTTTTACTATGCAACTTGTCCCAATTTAACGTCGGAGATTTCCACGCTAGAAAATGGCGAATTGATGTCAGAGATGAATCAACGTTTGGAGAGCGATCCTGAGTTGGCAGGTAGTTATCACGCGGCACATGATGATTACATCGCAGCCCGTAGCGCACTTGGAATCACTGTTCCGGAAGTTGAAGGAATCTCAGCAGGTGGAATGCCAGATCGAGTTAAATGTTTGCATTCACTTATTGCACATTCGTTAGCCGCAGGCCAGGGAGTCAATCCACTTGGCGATGAAGCGCTGGCCGCACTTGGTCACTGGTGGGAGAACGGAAATTGCATAGAGCGCAGAAATCAAGGCGAGCAATGAGTCGGGTAGCGGCAATAGATTGTGGAACTAATTCAATTCGATTACTAATTGCAGATATTAGTGATGGAAACTTTCGTGAGGTTTACCGGACAATGGAGATTGTTCGGCTGGGCCAAGGCGTTGATAAGAATAAGAACTTTGATCCTGACGCAATTAAGCGAACGCTTGCTGCAGTATCGACATTTAGTAACGAAATCGGACGTCGGGGAGTGTCCGCAATTCGATTTTGCGCAACAAGTGCAACGCGAGATGCGCAGAATCGCGAACTTTTCATCGATGGCGTAGAAAAGATTCTCGGTGTAACTCCAGAAGTCATAAGTGGCGAAGAGGAGGCGAATCTTTCATTTCTGGGGGCTGTTCGAGAGATGCATAGTTCAGATGCGCCATATTTAGTAGTCGATATTGGAGGCGGCTCAACCGAGTTTGTATTTGGCGATTCAGTGGTTGAATCTGCCCGCAGTGTAAATATCGGGTGCGTGCGAATGAGCGAACGTCATTTGAATAGCCAACCAGCAACAAGTGGAAGCATCGAAGCCGCCATAGTTGATATTGATAAGGCGATAGCGCAAGCCGCTGAAATAGTGCCAATAAAATCTGCAAAGACATTAGTTGCAGTTGCCGGCACTGCAACAACTGTGGCAGCTGCTGCACTTGGATTGGATAGTTACGATAGATTTGCAATTCATCTATCACGGATTTCTGCAAGTAAAGTAAGTGAGATCTCAAAGATGTTCCTCGGTATGACGCGCGATCAAATCGTAGCTCTCGGATTTATGCATCCAGGTAGAGTTGATGTCATAAGTGCAGGGGCTTTAGTTTTAGATCGAGTTTTAAAGCAGAGTGGCGCAACTGAATTTGTTGCATCAGAGTCAGATATCCTCGATGGAATAGCGTGGCGCCTTGGCGAAAAAGCTTAAAGAAATAGATAAAAAATTAATCAAATGTAAAGAATGTCCCAGACTTGTTTCATGGCGGAACGAAGTTTCAATAACAAAACGTAAGTCGTATTTGAAAGAAGATTATTGGGGTAAACCAGTTCCTGGTTTCGGACCTAGTGATGCGAAGCTATTAATTGTTGGCCTAGCTCCAGGTGCACATGGGGCCAATCGCACGGGGCGAATTTTTACTGGAGATAGTTCTGGTGATTGGCTTTATCGCGCATTATTTAATGCAAAGTTGGCAAAACAGCCAGAGAGTATTTCAATTGATGATGGCCAAGAATTATTTGGCACCAGAATTACATGTGCGGTGCATTGCGCCCCGCCAGATAACAAGCCAACAACGCAAGAGATAAGAAAATGTGGGAATTGGTTTGCCGAAGAGGTTAAGACACTCTTTCCAACAGTTCGCGCCTATTTAGCGTTAGGCAATATTGCATGGCAGGCGACGCTTCGTACCTTGAGCGAGATTGGTGAGGAATTACCTAGAAAGCGCCCAAAGTTTGGCCATGGAGCCAATTTCAAGTTCCAAGGAAGCGACGGGAATATTAGGTTAGTCGTTGGGAGTTACCACCCTAGCCAACAGAATACTTTTACAGGAAAGCTAACGCGATCCCAATTGGATTCAGTTGTGCGGAAGGCAGGTAGATTTGCCCACGCTGATTCGCCCCTGTAGCCCAATGGCAGAGGCAGACGACTTAAAATCGTCCAAGTGTGGGTTCGACCCCCACCGGGGGCACCATCAGTTAAGCGATTAACTAGATAAAAATTAATATAGAAAAATTAATATAGAAAAAGGAGAGCAATGAATAGTTCTAATCCAGTATTGAATCGTGCGTATAGCCGACGTGGTTATGCTGCGATGGATTCAGATGTAAAACTGGAAGAAACTTATAACGCGCCTGCAGCTTCATCACTCCGTACTGGACGTATGACGATGGATGATGTTGTAGCGCGAACTGCAATTCTTCTTGGTACCGCCGTCGCCGTTGGCGCTGCTGCTTGGTATCTAAATCTTCCTGGTTCCTTCTTGTTGATTGGTCTAATCGGTGGATTGATTACCGGTTTGATTGGCGCTTTTAGTCGCCAAGTAAGGCCAGCTCTCTATCTGGTCTATGCAGTCTGCCAAGGTCTAGTTCTTGGAATTCTTAGTAAGACCTATGAACTTTTCTATCCTGGAATCGTGCAGCAAGCAATTGTCGCAACTATTGCGGCATTTGTTGGCATGCTCTTTATGTATAAGAGTGGCAGATTGCGTGCAACACCAAAGTTCACCAAGATTCTTTTAGGCGCTGCCCTCGGTTACTTAGTACTCGGACTTGGAAGCTTAATCAGCGTTCTATTTGGCGGTGGAAGTCTTTACTCCCTAAGCCTCTTTGGTCCAATGTTGGCATTTGCGGGAGTCGCAATCGCAAGCTTCTTCTTGATCCTAGATTTTGATCAAGCAGAGCAAGGTGTGCGAATGGGAGTTCCACAAGAAGAATCTTGGCGTGCAGGTTTTGGTTTAGTTATGACTGTGGTCTGGCTATATCTAGAAATCTTGCGATTGCTAGCAATCTTGCGCGGTAATAACGACTAATCCTCGCGCAACTGCGGTTTCTCTGAATCCCCGAGACTCTTATTGGTCTCGGGGATTCTTATTGCAATCACAATGGCCAGCGAAAAAATTATTGTGCTAATCAAAATTGCCTCGCGATATGAGAATAAGTCAGCAATCAAACCGAGTAATAACGGCCCAACGATCATTCCAGCATCACCTGCCATCTGCCAGGCGGCATAGACCTTTCCACTCTTTCCTTTAATTACATCGCCAACGATCGCACCAGCAGAAGCTGCAAATCCGGCGCCAAAACCAAGAATTACCATTCCTAGTAAATATGTAGAAACGTTCTGCGCCAGTATCAGAACTATCAAGGCGATCAAAGTAATTGTGAATCCAGTAATTATTACCGGCCTTCTCCCGTTCCGATCTGAATACTTGCCTGCTCTGACCATGACGGTTCCTTGCGCAATTAAGGCAAGAGTAAAACTCAAACCTACAACTGCTGCAGTTGCGCCTAAATCTTCGACGACAAAGAGCGGCAGGATTGAAGAACGCATCCCGAAGAAGATCCAGCTACCAAGAAATGCTAGGAATAGTGAGTAAAGATAGGGACGTATCTTTATCGCTTCTCTAAAAGTTAACGCCGGTCCATCAGCTTTAGCTACTGATTTACCAAGTCTTTTCTCGTGTAAGAAGATAAGTGAAACAGTGCCAGCGACAATTAATAAGGCGCTATAGATAAAGAATGGTGCGCGCGGTGAAATAGCAAGCAGTGCGCCGCCAAATGCAGGACCTGCAACTCCGCCAGCGATGAAACCACCGTTATATAGAGATTGCGACCTACCACGTTGACTATCGTTTACTACTCGGAGAAGCAGCGCACCTGCTGATACCGAAAACATTGAAGAGCCAAGTCCGCCCGCCGATCTGAAGAATAGTAATTGAGAATAACTTTGGGCTAACCCGGCCAGTAATGTGAAACCGGAGACCATCAGCAGGCCGATGCCGAGTACTAAACGTTCGCCAAAGCGATCAACTAACTTTCCTGCAATTAAGCCAGATGTAAATCGCATAACTGCAAAACTGGAGATGATTAATCCAACGAGCGTATTTGATACTCCAAAAGATTTAGCAAAGATTGGAATAGCTGGAATAATTAATCCGAAACCAACAGCAACTAGAAATGAGATTGTAGTTAATACCGAGACTTCTCTCGGTAAACCATGAAAAGGCGAGTTAATCTTCATCCCAAAGATTCGCCGGCTGCATCTTGGCGCGCTGAAGCATGTTCGTCGCTAGATTGCAGTGGTTTTTCTTTTAGGAAAATAGCAAATAAGAATCCAAGTAATACGACTGGGAATGCTACCCAGAAAACTGTTTGAAATGCGCTCATAAAGGATTCCAATACAGTGCTCTGTATTGGAGCCGGCAGAGTTGCGATCGCCTCAGTATTGTTCTGTAACGTTCCAATCAAAGTTGGATCAAGTTGCGAAAGTTGATCGGGATTGCTCTGCGCTAACTTTGCAAAACCACTTTCAAGATTTGAGGAGATTCGCTGGCTAAGAATGGTGCCAAAAATTGCAGTACCAAATGCGCCACCAAGCGAACGGAAGAAGGTATTTGAAGAAGTGGCGACACCAAGGTCTTTGTATTCAACTGCGTTCTGTAGCGCGATAACAATGGTCTGCATTGATGCACCAAGTCCTGCACCAACGATTATTGAGTAAATTGATAATTGCCAGTATGGAGTATCAGTTTCTAGTTGTGTCATTAGCAGAATACCAATACTCATAGTTATGGTTCCAACAATTGGGAAGATTCGATACTTGCCAGTCTTAGTTATGACGCGTCCACTAGTAATTGTTAGTGAGAGAATTCCAAGCATAAGTGGAATTAACTTCAATCCAGCTTCAGTCGCAGTAGCTCCTTGAATTATCTGAAGATAAAGTGGAAGCATGATGATGGCACCAAACATTCCGGCACCAATAATGAAACCGATAATTGAAGTGAGTGCAAAGGTATGGTTCTTAAATAAATTTAGGGGAAGAATTGGCTCTACAGCTTTCTTCTCCCAAAGTATGTAGAGAATTACAAATGCAATCCCGAGTACAAGAGTGGTAACGGTCTGCCCGTCACGCCAGCCATTTTCTGGCCCAAGGACTGAAAGCGCAATCAAAATTGCAACAACGGCAGCAACGACTAGCGCCGCACCCAGATAATCAATTTTATGTTCGCGACGTTGTTTAGGAATGTGCAAGACAAGAGAGGTGATAACTAAAGCAAGAATTCCAAATGGAAGGTTTATGTAGAAAATCCAGCGCCAGCCAGTAACACCAAAAATTTCTACCCGATCTGAGAAGAAACCACCAATTAAAGGTCCGGCTACAGAAGAAAGGCCCCAAACGGCACCGAACATTCCTTGATATTTTCCACGTTCCCGCGGTGAGACGATATCGCCGACAATTACAAAAGTTAGTGCCATTAATCCGCCAGCACCTAAACCTTGAATTGCTCGAAATGCAATCAATTGACCCATCGATGAAGCTGCGCCAGCTAAGAATGAACCAATTAAGAAAACCACGATTGAGAATTGATAAACCGGGCGGCGACCGTAGAGATCAGAGATCTTTCCGTAAAGTGGAGTTGATGCAGTCGAAGTAAGTAGATAAGCAGTAACGACCCACGAGTAATGATTTAATCCATTGAAATCTTCCACAATCATCTTGAGAGCAGTAGAAACAATAGTTTGGTCAAGGGCTGCAAGCAGGAGGCCAGTCATCAAGCTGCTCATGATGATCATGATTTCTCGGTGGGTTAATGGTTTGGAATGATCAACTTTTGCGCGCTTTGACATCTAGTCCTTCTCCATGAGTAATTTTGTTGAGAGAGGAAAGGCTACTACTGTGCAGACAATGAAAAGCGTGGTTGCAGAGAATTTAGTTAAGAGTTATGACAAAGGAAAGGTAAAAGCCCTTGATGGCTTGAGCCTAGATGTGAGTGAAGGCACAGTACTTGGAGTACTTGGACCAAATGGCGCTGGCAAGACAACAACTGTGCGAGTTCTCTCCACGCTACTAAGTCCTGATTCTGGAAGTGCATTTGTTGCAGGTATAGATGTGATTAAGTATCCAGAGAAAGTTCGCGAAGTAATTGGATTATCTGGGCAATACGCGGCTGTTGATGAAACCTTAACTGGCTGGGATAACTTGTTGATGTTTGGTCGTCTCTATCATTTATCGAGAGAGAAGGCGAAAGTAAGAGCAAGTGAATTACTTGAACAATTCTCTTTAACAGATGCAGCAAAACGTCCAATTAGAACTTACTCGGGAGGTATGCGACGTCGCCTAGATCTAGCCGCATCCCTAATTGTTAATCCGAAAATTCTTTTTCTAGATGAGCCAACAACTGGTTTAGATCCACGTGGCCGTCAGGAAATGTGGGGAGTAATTAAGGGGCTTGTTAAAAGTGGCACAACTCTTCTATTAACAACGCAATACCTTGAGGAAGCAGATCAATTAGCTGACGATATTGTGGTAGTTGATCATGGAAAAGTTATTGCGCGCGGCACTTCTGATGAACTGAAGCGCCAAGTCGGCGGTGAAAGGTTAGAGATTGTTGTTGCCGATTCAGAGATTTCTCGAGTTAAGGAGATAGTCGCAAGAGTGGCCTCAGGAAAAGTTTCCGTTGATGAAGATTTAGGAAAGATTTCCGCCCCGGTTAGCTCAGGCTCGAGGGCCTTGATTGAAGCGGCGCGCGGCCTAGATGAAATATCCATTCATCCATTAGATATTGGCTTGAAGCGCCCATCCCTTGATGATGTCTTTATTTCTTTAACTGGACATGTTGCTGAAGAAGAAGTTCCAGTCGTGGAGAAGAAACGAGGCCGAAAGTAATGTCACATGCAATCTCTGATGCGCTGGTAATAACTAAGCGACAATTGCTACAACTCTTTCGAGTTCCAGAAGTATTGATCTTTTCGACAATTCAACCTGTCATGTTCGTTCTGCTCTTTCGTTATGTCTTTGGCGGTTCAATTTCAACTGGAATCCCAGGAGTTGACTACGTTCAACTTTTGATGCCAGGAATCTTTGTTCAGACTGTGGCTTTTACCCTTGCAGGTACAGCAGTTGGTTTGGCTGAAGATATGCAGAAGGGATTAATTGATCGCTTCCGTTCGCTTCCGATATCGAGATCGGCAGTCGTGTTTGGTCGAGCTTTTGGAGATAGTCTTTTAAATGTCGTTGTTCTAACTGTTATGGGGCTTGCTGGTTATTTAGTTGGCTGGCGACCATCATCTGGAATCTTTAACGTTGCGCTTGGCTTCTTATTTCTACTTCTATTCGGTTTCTCGATGGCATGGATTGGAATTCTGATTGGTCTTTCCGTACGAGAAGCTCGAGTTGCAAACTCTGTTGTCTTTATTGCGGTTTTCCCACTTACATTCTTATCTAATGCCTTTGCGCCAACAACAGGTATGCCAAAGCCACTCCAGTATTTTGCTGAATGGAATCCAGTCTCAACAATGGTTGCCGGTTGTCGCGAACTTTTTGGACTTGAGAATATCTTTGGCGTAACTGCAAATTCATGGCCAAGTCAACATCCGCTGCAGATGTCACTTATTTACATGGTTTTGCTTGCTGCAATATTTATCCCGCTTAGCGTGCGTAAATATGTACGTGCATCTTCCAAGAAGTAATTAAGCAAAGAAATCTGCTGCAATAACTTTTACAGTCATCACTTTGCCATTTGGTGCAGTGTAAGTACGAGTATCGCCAAGCTTCGCTCCCATTACCGCTGAACCTAGAGGTGATTGCTCGCTATAAACATCTAAGTCACCAGTAGATATTTCACGCGAACCAAGGAGAAATTCCATCTGGTTTCCCATGATTTCAACTTTGACCTTCATCCCAGGACTTACTTGTCCCGCTTCACCTGTTGGCGTGCCAATCTCTGCATTTTCCAATAAAGCTTTTAGCTGTCTGATTCGCGCTTCAAGTTTTCCTTGTTCCTCGCGAGCAGCGTGATATCCACCATTCTCTTTTAGATCGCCTTCGGCTCTTGCCGCTTCAATTTTTTTAACAACTTCGCTACGACCTGTTGTTTCCAATGTAGAAAGCTCAGCCGATAATCGATCTGCTGCTTCTTGGGTAAGCCAGGTCTTTGTCATAATGAGTGAAGATTACTTTCTTGAAATCGCTTTAGCCAAAATTAATTGGCATCGCTCTCGGCCGCTCGGCAATCAATGACCGAAGCGCTGACTGCTGGCAAGCGGGTGGGGATCGAAGCTGTAATTTTTTGATTTTTTACACCGGCCGAAACCGGTAGATCTATTTCGCCCACCACATTCTTATCTATATCGCGGGCCAATAAAGTGCAGATAAATTCAGTTTCAGGGTTTCTTCTGGTAAGTGCAAAAGTGATTGAAATACTTCGATCATCTATAGCTTCAAAACTTATGAGGGAGACTCTTGATTCTGGATTGGAATGAACCCATGCCGTCCAAATTAACCAGGGGATTGTGATTACCGCTATAAAAATTGCGATCAACTTCCAACGCCCAGGTCTTACCCCGTAGCGTTCCCTTAAGAACTCATTCTCGGGATTCTTATCTGGCATGGGATGATTCTCGCATGAGAGAACAGAATTTGGGTCAGG
>CAZCQR010000016.1:5886-16288 GCA_964500885.1 uncultured Clavibacter sp. | reverse complement strand
TATGCGCCAGTAGATAAGTTATGACCCATGGACCTTTTTGAGTATCAGGCCCGCGATCTTTTTGAAGCAAATGGCGTTCCAGTTCTTGGTGGCGCTGTAGCGACAACGCCAGAAGAAGCAAGAGCGGCAGCTGAAAAGTTTGGCGGAAAAGTAGTTGTTAAGGCTCAAGTAAAAATCGGCGGTCGCGGCAAAGCTGGTGGCGTTAAGGTCGCAGAAAATCCAGATGAGACATTTGAAAAAGCTAAAGCAATTCTTGGTATGGATATTAAAGGTCACTTAGTCCGCAAAGTAATGATTGCGCAAGCTGCGCCGATTGAAAGCGAGTATTACTTAGCAATTCTCCTTGATCGTGCTGCCCGTTCCTTTTTAGTTATGGCATCAGTTGCTGGCGGAATGGATATCGAAGAAGTTGCACATAAGACTCCAGAAAAATTAGCCCGAGTCCATGTAGATCCAAATATTGGATTAGACAAAAATCGCGCTCTAGAAATTATTAAAAAGGGCGCATTTCCGCAAGATGTGCAAGATGCAGTCGCAGATGTACTTTTAAAACTCTGGGAGACATTCCAGAAATCTGATGCAACATTGGTCGAAGTAAATCCATTGGTAAAGACAGCTGATGGTCGAATAATCGCTCTTGATGGCAAAGTCACCTTGGATGACAACGCCAATTTCCGACATCCCGATCATGAATCCTTAATTGATCATGCGGCCACAAATCCACTCGAAGCGCTCGCTAAAGAGAAGGATCTGAATTATGTAAAACTCGAAGGCGAGGTCGGAGTCATCGGAAATGGCGCCGGTTTAGTTATGAGCACACTGGATGTCGTTGCATATGCCGGAGAGAAATATGGTGTTAAACCAGCAAACTTCCTTGATATTGGCGGTGGCGCATCAGCTCAAGTAATGGCAGATGGACTCTCCATCATCCTTGGTGATCCCGCAGTACGTTCAGTTTTTGTAAATGTTTTCGGAGGCATCACTGCTTGTGACGCTGTTGCTAATGGAATTATTCAAGCCCTTGCCATGCTCGGTGATAAAGCTTCTAAACCGTTAGTAGTCCGACTTGATGGAAATAATGTTCTCGAAGGTCGACGCATTCTTAATGAAGCAAAACATCCACTTGTTGAACAGGTTGAAACTATGGATGGCGCAGCAGCTCGAGCTGCAGAATTGGCGGCCCAGCGATGACAATTTTTATTGATGAGAATACAAAAGTAATTGTTCAGGGCATGACAGGTTCGGAAGGTTCAAAACATACAAAGCGGATGATTGCTAGTGGTACCAAGATTGTTGGCGGCGTGACACCAGGTAAAGGTGGCCAGAGCGTTGAACTAGAAGGAAAGAATCTGCCAGTCTTTAATACAGTTGCAGAGGCGGTCGCCGCTACTGGCGCAACTGCATCGGTTGTATTTGTTCCACCTAAGTTTGCAAAAGCAGCAGTTATTGACGCTGTAGATGCGAAGTTACCTCTTGTTGTTGTTATCACTGAAGGAATTCCAGTACATGACACCGCAAATTTCTTTGCTTATGCCCAGAGCAAAGGAACCACCAGAATTATTGGACCAAATTGTCCAGGATTAATCTCACCAGGAAAGTGCAATATCGGAATTACCCCAGCAGATATCACTGGTCCTGGAAAGATTGGTTTAGTTTCAAAATCTGGAACACTTACATATCAAATGATGTACGAACTTCGAGATATTGGATTTACAACCGCAGTTGGAATTGGCGGCGATCCGATAATCGGCACTACACATATAGATTGCTTACGAGCTTTCCAGGATGATCCAGATACTGAAGCGATTGTCATGATTGGCGAAATTGGTGGCGATGCTGAAGAACGCGCCGCCGCTTTCATTAAAGAGTATGTAACAAAGCCAGTCGTTGGTTACGTTGCTGGATTCACTGCGCCAGAAGGCAAAACCATGGGACATGCTGGTGCAATCGTCTCTGGCTCCTCTGGCACTGCAGAAGCGAAGAAGATTGCTCTGGAAGCTGCCGGCGTTAAGGTCGGTAAAACTCCAAGCGAAACTGCAAAACTACTTCGCGAGCTGATTAATAAATAAATGCTTAAAGCGCTGCGGGTAGGAAGTGCGCAAGCCATTCGCAGCATTACATTGATTCTCCTTCCGATTTCATTCATCTCACTTTTGGTCTGGGCGACTGCCGGAAGCTCTTCCGGAAATACTGCTGATCCATTACGTGCTGCGCTCTGGTTCTTCTTAGTCGCACATCAAGTTCCACTTCAGTTATCGCTATCTGATGCAACGATTTCCGGTTCTTTAACATACCTACCGCTTGGTGCACTTGTTATTCCATACATAGCGGCCCGCAGCGGTTATCTAAGAATGATTGAATCCCTTGGCGAGCCAAATACTCGTGAAAAACGAAATTACATATTTGGATTTGCTATCCCGTATTCAATTATTGGATATTTGATTTCGCTATTTGCACTTGGCAATACCGTGAAGGTCCCATATTTCTATGGTATTCCGATTATCTTTTTAGTAGTAACAATCTGCGCTTTCATTGCCAGTGGAATTCTGCCTAAACATGAGATGCAATTCCCATGGCAACGAGCTCTTCGTGTTGCTCTTATTGTTCTTGCGCTGCTACTTGGAATTTCTATGGTTGTCACTGCAATCTCTATGGTCTGGCATTTCTCAACGATAGTAGACCTGACTCGAGTCGTAGAGCCAGGAGTATTTGGCGGAATAGCTCTGCTTCTTGGTCAACTCTTATATCTTCCTAATCTCTCGCTGGCGTCACTAAGTTATCTAGCTGGTAGCGGTATAACTATTGGAAATGGCACTTTGCTTTCGCCATGGATACATAGAATTGAAGAACTTCCAGCGCTACCAATTTTGGGAGCGCTTCCAGTTGGACTTTCAAATTACACATATGCGCTAACAACTCTCTTTATTATCGGCGGAATCGTGATCGGAGTCGGAGTTGCAAAATTAGGTAATCGAACATATTCAGATAGAGAAGAATTGAAGAGGTTTATCGGCAGTTTCTATCTTGCAATTTTTCTATTGACTTTATCGGGCGCAAATTTGGCAAATGGTCAACTTCTTTCTTCCAATCTAGAAGGAGTCGGACCGCTCTGGTGGGCGCTACCGCTTGTAATTGTTGCTAACTTGGCGATTGGCTCGCTTACTTATCTATATCTAGAATCGCGCCATGGCAAAAACTCTTGATGGGCTAACGCTTGCAGCCCAGATCAAATCGGAGATTGCCGCTGCAGTAAAAAACCTTGCAAAGAAACCAGGACTTGGCACAATTCTTGTTGGAAATGACCCGGCCTCAAAAACATATGTAGCTGGAAAACATAAAGATTGCGCAGCAGTCGGTATTTCTTCAATTCAAATCGAACTTGCTGAGAGCGCTTCAGAAACTGAAATTCTTAAAGCAGTTTCGGATTTAAATCAGAATGATGCATGCACCGGATTTATTGTCCAATTGCCACTTCCTAATGGGGTAAACACGCAACGTGTTCTTGAAGCAATAGATCCAAGAAAAGATGCTGATGGACTACATCCAATAAATTTGGGTCGCTTACTTCTTAACCAATCTGGGATCAAACCTTGTACGCCACTTGCAATTATTGAATTGGTGGAAGCAAATGGCGCTAGCTGGGATGGCAAAGAGGTTGTGATTATCGGTAGAGGTACGACTGTTGGACGCCCACTAAATCTACTTTTGGGGACAAAGCAATTGAATTCAACGGTGACAGTTGTACATACCGGAACGAAAAATATTGAAGAGGTTATTAAGCGTGGCGATATTGTTGTTGCTGCAATTGGAGTTCCACACTTTCTAAAACGGGAAATGGTCAAGTCTGGAGCCATTGTTATTGATGTTGGCTTAACGAGAACTGAATCAGGATTGCAAGGCGATGTTTCGCCAGAAGTTGCAGATATCGCATCAGCTATCTCGCCAGTTCCGGGTGGTGTTGGCCCAATGACACGTGCCATGCTTTTGAGAAATCTTCTAGAGTTGGCAAAGTCGTGAAGAGAATTTCCTATTTGGTTGCGACGGTTGCGTTAATAATTTCTATTTTCATTTCTGTCCGGATTGGCGCACTAACTCTTGCCGGCGCCCTAGCTTTGTATTCGATTCCTGGCATCCGAAGTCGGCGCCGGATTGAAAGACTGATACCACTCGCGTTAATTGTGTCGCTGATTACAGTCGCATTGGCGCTACCTCGTAGGTAGCAGGTAAGTTCTGCCACATGAGCAGATCTGGAAAAGTCACAGTTGTTGGCGCAGGTTTCTATGGTTCAACTACCGCATTGCGATTAGCTGAATACGACATTTTTGAAACTGTAGTAATCACCGATATCGTCGAAGGAAAGCCAGAAGGTTTAGCTTTAGATATAAATCAATCTCGCTCCATCGAGGGATTTGAAACCAAGGTAATTGGCCAGACCACAACTGCTGAAGGCAAAGGCTATGAAGCAACTGCAAATTCAGATGTTGTTGTAATTACTGCAGGTCTACCTCGTAAACCAGGCATGAGCCGAATGGATTTGATTGGTGTTAATGCCGGAATCGTCCGTGGCGTTGCAGAAAACATTGCAAAGCATTCGCCAAATGCTGTGTTGATAGTGGTATCGAATCCACTCGATGAAATGACAGCACTTGCTCAAATTGCTTCTAAGTTCCCACATAACCGCGTCATGGGTCAGGCCGGAATGCTTGATACTGCAAGGTTTACAAATTTTGTTGCCGAGAAATTAAGCGTTCCAGTTTCGGCGGTAAAGACCCTAACTCTTGGTTCACATGGTGAAACTATGGTTCCGGTACCAAGTCGATGCACTGTAAATGGAAAGCCATTAAGTGAACTGCTAAGCCAGAGCGATATCGATGATCTTGTTACGCGAACTAGAAATGGTGGCGCAGAAATCGTTGCTTTGCTAAAGACTGGATCTGCTTATTACGCACCATCAGCTGCTGCTGCCCGAATGGCAAAAGCAGTAATTGAAGATGCCAAAGTTGTAATGCCTGTCTGTGCTTGGGTTAAAGGTGAATACGGAATCTCCGATGTTTATCTCGGTGTAGAAGCAGAGATTGGTCGCTCTGGAGTCGTTAAGGTTGTTGAAGGCGCACTTACCCCAAGTGAATTAGATGAATTGAAGAAAGCTGCAGAAGCAGTTCGCACCAAGCAAGCTGATGTAAAAGATCTATAAGAGGAGAGCTGATGTCAAAGATTAAAGTCGAAGGAACCGTCGTCGAGCTTGATGGCGATGAAATGACCCGAATTATTTGGGACTTCATTAAGAAACAGTTAATCCTTCCTTATCTTGATATCAATCTTGATTACTACGATCTAGGAATCCAGCACCGCGATGCTACAAATGATCAAGTAACAATCGATTGCGCAAATGCAATAAAGAAGCATGGCGTTGGCGTTAAATGCGCGACCATCACTCCTGATGAAGCTCGCGTTAAAGAGTTCAATTTAAAGCAGATGTGGAAGTCTCCTAACGGAACTATTAGAAATATTCTCGGCGGCGTAATCTTCCGCGAACCAATCATCATCAAGAATGTGCCAAGGCTAATTCCACACTGGAGCAAGCCAATTGTGATTGGCCGTCACGCCTTCGGCGATCAATATCGTGCGACTGACTTCAAAGTTCCAGGTCCAGGAAAGCTGACAGTAACTTTCACTCCGACCGATGGTTCTGCGCCGATGGAGTTCAATGTCTTTGACTTCCCAGGTTCTGGTGTTGCGATGACTATGTATAACTTGGATCAATCAATTAGAGATTTTGCACGCGCTTCCTTTAATTATGGAATCTCTAGAAAATATCCAGTTTATCTATCGACAAAAAATACAATTCTTAAAGCTTACGATGGCCGCTTTAAAGATATCTTTGCTGAAATCTTTGAGACCGAATTTAAATCTGAGTTTGAAAAACTTGGCTTGGAATATGACCACCGCCTAATTGATGACATGGTCGCTACTTCACTTCGTTGGGAAGGTGGCTATATCTGGGCTTGTAAGAATTACGATGGCGATGTTCAGAGCGATACCGTGGCTCAAGGTTACGGCTCCCTTGGATTAATGACTTCGGTATTGATGACGCCAGATGGTAAGACCGTTGAAGCAGAAGCAGCACACGGAACTGTTACGCGTCACTATCGCGATCATCAAGCAGGTAAGGCGACATCAACAAATCCAATCGCTTCAATCTTCGCATGGACACAAGGTTTACAACATCGTGCAAAGTTGGATAACACTCCAGCTGTTGCAAAATTTGCATCTACTCTAGAGCGCGTCTGTATAGAAACTGTTGAGAGTGGAAAGATGACCAAGGATCTTGCGTTGCTAATTAGCAACGATGCGCCATGGCTTAATACTCAAGAGTTCTTAGCTGCGATCGATGAGAATCTAAGGAAGGCGATGGCTAATTAATTCGAGCGCCAGTTGAGGCATCGAATAGATGTACGGCATCACTCTTTGATGTGACCGTTACATTCTGACCAGCGCGAGGTGGATTCTTTGGATCCCAACGCACAATAACTTGTGCGCCTTCATCATTTGGATTACTGAACTTAATCGCCTTGTCAATTGGCTTACCGTAAACAAAGGCATCAGCACCAAGCTCTTCAACAACTTCAACTTGTATTTCAAATCCAGTTGTAGCTGGCTCAAATCCTTCTGGACGAATTCCCACGATTACATTTGATCCAGCGCTAGCTGGGACTGGAACCTCTAGATGACCAAGTTTTGCTTTGCCGCCAAAGACTGGCGAAACTAATAAATTCATCGCTGGCGATCCGATAAAGCCGGCGACAAAAGCATTTGCAGGTTTGTCGTAGAGATTTCGTGGCGTATCAACTTGTTGCAAGAGTCCATCTTTTAGAACTGCAACACGATCACCCATTGTCATAGCTTCAACTTGATCATGAGTTACATAAACAGTTGTAATTCCGAGGCGACGTTGTAGAGCGGCGATCTGAGTTCTAGTAGCCACACGTAACTTCGCATCTAAGTTTGAAAGCGGTTCATCCATCAAGAAGACTTGCGGTTCGCGCACAATGGCACGTCCCATTGCAACGCGCTGTCGTTGGCCACCAGAAAGCGCCTTTGGCTTTCGCTCCAAATAAGCTTCAAGGTCCAATAACTTTGCAGCTTCTAAAACTCTGCGATCACGTTCTTCTTTTGCAACGCCAGCAATCTTTAAAGCAAAGCCCATATTTTCTGCGACTGTCATATGCGGATAGAGTGCATATGATTGAAATACCATCGCGATATCTCGATCCTTTGGTGCAACATTTGTTACATCACGATCACCAATAAAGATCGCTCCGTTATCAATTTCTTCCAATCCTGCGAGCATGCGCAGCGATGTAGATTTTCCGCAACCAGATGGTCCAACTAGAACTAAAAATTCACCATCTTTAACAGTTAGATTTAATTTATCTACAGCAGGTGAAGTTGTTCCTGGATAGATGCGAGATGCATCTTTAAATACAACAGAGGCCATTTCTCTTCCTTCTCCGGGCTGGTACGCGCCCGACGGTCCGTTGGATGAAGTAAGTAGCCGAAGCCTAGGCGAGAGCCAAGCGTGAGGGAACCCCAATTGGCCAGGTGCGCTAGCCTTAGCCACTCTATGGACCCGGATGGTGCCCTTACAGTCGGCGGCTTATTCCTCGACCTCTTTATTGTTTTCCTCTTTATCGCCCTTGGCGCAATCTTCGTTGCTGCTGAAATTGCCCTAATTTCCCTCCGCGAAGGTCAGGCAAAGGCTATGAGCGAGCTAGGTCGCCGTGGTCGAAAAGTCGCCGAGCTGGCCGGCCATCCAAATCGCTTCTTGGCTGCGGTCCAGGTGGGCGTGACTCTCTCTGGATTTCTCTCTGCCGCCTTTGGCGCAGATCAATTGGGCAATTACTTAATTCCAATTCTTGAAGATGCTGGTTTAAGTGAAGGTTTTAGTTCAGCGCTTTCGCTAATTCTGCTCACATTGGTTATCGCTTATTTCTCCCTAGTTTTAGGTGAACTCGTACCAAAGCGGATCGCACTTCATAAAACAGAAGAAGTTGCACTTTTGGTTGCAGCGCCTGTATCTGCAGTATCAGTAATTTTCCGTCCACTTATCTGGTTATTGGCACATTCATCAGATTTGATTTTGCGAGCACTTGGAATTGATCCAAAAGCTACCCGAGAAGAAATTTCTGAAGAAGAATTGGTAGATCTCGTAACTGGACATAAAGCTTTATCAGAAGAAGAGCGAGATATTGTCGAAGAAGTCTTTAACGCAAGTGAGCGTCTGGTACATGAAATCATGGTGCCAAGAACTGAAGTTGATTTCTTAGATGCCAGCTTAGAGCTTGGCGAGGCAACAGCAATCGCAATTCAGAAAGCGCATTCTCGTTTTCCAGTTGTTCGAGGAAGTAGCGATGAAGTAATCGGTTTTATCCATGTCCGCGATCTACTTGATACACCTACTAAACATAAAACGGTTCTTGATTTGGTTCGGCCAATAATGTTCTTACCCGGAACTAAAGGTGTGTTACCTGCACTCTCTGAAATGCGTGCCCAACGTCAACAGATTGCAATTGTTTTGGATGAGTATGGCGGCACCGATGGCATTGTCACGCTTGAAGATTTAGTGGAGACATTAATTGGCGATATTCATGATGAGTACGACGAACATTCGCAAGAAGTTTCTAACCTTGCTAAAACCGGTGAATTTGTCATTGATGGCTTGATTTCATTGGAAGATTTAGCAGAAGAAACTGGTGTGGAAATTCCAGAAGGACCATATGAAACGCTAAGTGGCTATGTCATGCATGAATTAGGGCGAATTCCTGAAGTTAGTGATTCTCTTGATCTGCCGAGTGCGCGAATTAAGGTCCTAACGATGGAAGGTAAGCGCGTAGGCACCCTGCAACTGACGCGGATTTGAGAGGATGTGCCCGTGAAAAGAGTTCTCTCTGGAATCCAACCGACTGCTGAATCGTTACATCTTGGCAATTATTTAGGTGCGGTAAAGCAATGGGTGGCCCTTCAAGAAGGTAATGATGCGTTCTACTGCATCGTTGATCTACATGCGCTAACTGTTGAACCAGAACCAGCTGCGCTTCGTCGAAGAACTCTTGCAAGTGCTGCTCAATTATTGGCGCTAGGACTAGATCCAAAGAAGTGCACACTTTTCGTTCAATCACATATTCCAGAACATAATCAATTGGGCTGGATTATGGAATGTATAACTGGATTCGGTGAAGCAAGTCGCATGACCCAATTTAAAGATAAGTCTCAGAAGAGCGGCGCAGATCGAACTGTAGTTGGATTATTTACATATCCAATGTTGCAAGCTGCAGATATTCTGCTTTATCAAGCAAATCAGGTTCCAGTTGGTGAAGATCAGAGACAACATATTGAACTAACGCGTGATCTAGCACAACGATTTAATTCAAAGCACGGCGAAATTTTTACAGTACCAGATGCACATATCCTCAAAGCAGCTGCAAAGATAAATGATTTACAAGAACCGACAGCCAAGATGAGCAAATCCGCTGCTTCAAACTCAGGCGTAATTGATATTTTGGATAGTACAGATATAAATGTTAAGAAAATTAAGAGCGCTGTTACTGATACAGGAAAAGAAATTAAATTTGATGAGAAGAATAAACCCGGAATATCCAACCTTCTAACTATTCATTCTGCTCTCTCTGGAAAAACTATTGCAGAACTAGAAAATGAATTTGCCGGTAAGGGTTACGGCGACTTTAAAGGTGCAGTTGCTGAGGTTGTCACCAGCTATTTTGAACCGGTACGTACCAAAGCTCAGGAATTGTTGGCAGATGAAGGCGAATTACTAAAGATTCTCCATCAGGGTCGAGATAAGGCTCGAACTATTGCTGCGGCAACAGTTAAAAAAGTCTATGACGCTCTCGGTTTATTTGATTAATTACCAACCAGGAGCAGCGCTCTTTCCGCCGTCAAAATCAAAGATTGCGCCAGTTGCATAATTAAAATCAGAACTAGAAATTTGAAAAACAAATGCAGCAACTTCAGCAGGGCTAGCAAATCGCTTTATTGGTACTAAAGAATTCCATGCCGTTACTCCGGATGGCCAACGCTCGGTCAAATTTGCATCACCGACTAAGCCGAGTCGAATTCCATTCACTCTCATCGGCGCCAAAGAATTTGCCAGCGATCGAGTTATGGAATCAAGTGCCGCTTTTGTTGCGCCATATATCTCATGGCCGGGCCGAGCCACATCTCCTTCTATGGAAGAGATATTGATAACGACCGTTGCGCCAATAGATTTTGCGGCGACTGCAATTTCAAATGGTGCGATTGCATTTATCTTAAATATCTCGGCTGCCTTTTCAGTACTTATCTCTGAAGCTGGAATTACCTCTTGATTAGCAGCGCAGTTAAT
>CAZCQR010000016.1:4360-5786 GCA_964500885.1 uncultured Clavibacter sp. | reverse complement strand
AGATATCCAGCAAATCTCATCACCGGCCACATATCTAAATCATTACTTGAAGAACACCCATCGGTACCTAGTCCAACTGTAATTCCATTCTCTCGATATTTCTTTATATCTGCAATACCACTAGCCAACTTCAAATTACTTCCAGGACAATGCGCTACCGCAGCTCTGCCTTTCATATCAGCGAGGTCAGAGTCGATGAGATGAACTCCATGTCCAAAAATGTTATGTCGCTTCAATATGCCAGTCTCTGCAAGAATCTTGGTTGGCGTTTTTCCATATCTATCTGCAACATCCTTATTCTCTTGCTGATTTTCCGAGATATGAATATGGATATTGGCACCAATTTCTTCTGCAAGCGAAGCAATCTCACTTAGATGTTCTGGGGAACATGTGTAAGTTGCGTGGGGCATTAGATAAGTTGGAACTTGCGCGCCGCCGATCTTTTCTAAAATCGCAGGCCATTGCTTTGCAAATGCAATTCGAGCTTCCCACTCCAAACCATCAAGGCCCGGAAAGTCAAAGAAAATCGGTCCAGAGACATGTCTTAATCCAGCTGCAACTGCGCCTTTATGTGTTCCTTCTGGAAAGAGATACATATCAAGTGCAGTAGTTGTTCCACCGAGTAGCGCCTCTAATGCGCCAAGTTTTGTGCCGAGCTCTGCGGTATTTGCATCCATAATCGCACCTTCAGCTGCCCAAACTTTCTCCAGAAACCCTTGCAGATTAACGCCTTCGGCTAAGCCGCGAAATAAAGTCATTGCCAAATGAGTGTGGGTATTAACTAATCCAGGCGAAATTAATCGCTCACTTGCATCATAGACTTTCTTTGCATTTAGGGGAGTTTTAGAGATTTCTATAATTGTGTTTCCCGATATTCCAATCGAACAATTTTCATAAACTTCACCAGAGGAATTTACTGAAAGTACATATCTAGCATTATTAATCGCCAGATCAAGATTAGGCATAAATCTTTACCAATTTAGGAATGGCACTTTCAACTACCTTTAAAGTCTTTTCTTTACCTTGGAGCAACACATCACGGATATCATCTTCGCTAATTTCACCATCAAACAATCCGGCAGCTGGATTAACTATCAATGAGATTGCCGCATAAGGGAGATCTATTTCTCGTGCAAGTGGCGCTTCTGGGCAACCTGTCATTCCGACAACGGTTGCGCCAGCAAGAGCGGCAAACCGAATTTCGGCAGGCGTTTCAAAGCGCGGCCCGTTAAATCCGGCATAAACGCCACCAGTTCGAAGCGGGATGCCGAGCTCTTTGGCTCCTTCTGAGAGCGCGTTTCTAATGGTTTTTGAATAAACATTTGTCATATCTATATGGCGTACGCCATCCTCGCCATCAAAAAAAGTACTGATTCGCCCAGAGGTAAAATCGACAAAATCTTCAATTAATGTCAGATCACCTGGC
>CAZCQR010000016.1:0-4260 GCA_964500885.1 uncultured Clavibacter sp. | reverse complement strand
GCGATTTTGGTGGTCAAGCTTTTGAACCTGCCATCAAGCGACCAATTCGAGTTCTATCAGCATGTGCGGCATCGATAGTTTCAACAATCTTTCCTCCATAAATAACAGCAATCCGATCCGAAAGGGAAAGAATTTCATCTAACTCTGCAGAGACCAAGAGAACAGCTGCGCCTTTATCGCGCGCTGCAATAAGTTGATTATGTATAAATTCAATCGAACCTACATCAATGCCACGAGTTGGTTGGGCGGCGACCACAATCTTCTGCTTTTGGCTTAGCTCACGCGCAACTACAACTTTCTGCTTATTTCCACCAGAGAGTGAACTTGCAGGGAGCGCGTAACTTGGAGTTCGCACATCAAATTCTTTAATCAATGCTTCACCATTTTTGATAATTGCGCTGTGATTACGAATCCAGCCATTTGCAAAAGGAGGCTGATCAAAGACATTTAAAATTAGATTGTCTGCAATCGAATAGCTAGAAACTAAGCCATGCTTCTCACGATCTTCCGGGATATGGGAGAGTCCAGCAAGATGTGCGGCGCGCGGTGAGAGATTAGGTAGCTCCACACCATCTGCGTGTACAGAGCCAGAGACTCTTAAACGCATGCCACAGATAGCTTCGACAAGTTCGCGCTGACCATTTCCTTCAACGCCAGCTATGCCAAGAATTTCTCCTTCATGAACTTCAAGGGATAGCCCCTTTACCGCCTCAAGTTTTCGATCATCTAGTACATGAAGATCTTTGACGATCAAGGCTGGCGATTTCGGTGCCGCTTTTGATTTTTCTACTTGCAGCACTACTTCTCGACCTACCATCATCTGAGCAAGTTGAGATTCGCCACTCTCTTTTGGAGTGGTGGTACCTACTAGTTTTCCGTTTCTTAAAACAACAACTCGGTCTGCAACCGCAAGTACTTCTCTTAATTTATGTGTGATGAATAGGATGCCAACGCCCTTTGAAGCTAGATTTCTTAATACTTCTAGGAGTTCATCGGTCTCTTGCGGAGTTAGCACGGCAGTTGGTTCATCAAGAATAAGTAACTTAACATCACGACGGAGCGCTTTTAAGATTTCTACGCGTTGCGCCATACCAACCGGCAAATCTTCAATGACCGCATCTGGATCTACTTCAAGGCCATATTTCTCTGAAATCTTCCGCGCTTCTTGCCTGGCTCTAGCCATCTGCATTACACCAAAGCGACTTGGCTCATCACCGAGAATTAAATTTTCTGTAACGCTCATAACTGGTACTAATTGAAAATGTTGGTGGACCATGCCAACGCCGTTGGCAATTGCACTAGCGGTATCGCCCGGCTCCATTAAATTTCCATTTATCTTTATCGTTCCGGAATCCGGTTTAACTAATCCGAATACAGCTTTAACTAGAGTGGATTTACCGGCGCCATTCTCACCAAGGAGAGCAACAATTTCACCAGGTGCAACGGAAAGTGAAATGGAATCGTTGGCACGCACTTGACCAAAAGTTTTACTTACATCCTTTATCTCAAGGAGATTACTCATGCTTTCTCCTTTTCATATGGGATTCCTTCGGCTGCAGGAGGTCGAACCTTTCCTGCTGAAATTGCCAGAATGAGAATCGTTAAGGCATATGGCAACATATTTATAAATTGCTGAGGGATTGCCACAACTTCATCAATCATCAATTGATTAGTTACAGCTTGTGAGAGGCCAAAGAATAAAGCTGCAGCAAATGCGCCAAGTGGATTCCAACGACCGAAAATCATGATGGCAAGCGCGGTAAATCCTTTACCTGCAGTAAACCCTCTCTCAAAGATTCCTACTGCTTCCAATGCCAGGTAAGAACCTGCTAAACCTCCAACTGCACCAGCAATCGTGACATTTATATAGCGAAGCTTTACAACAGATACACCAGCAGTATCGGCACTTGATGGATATTCTCCGACAGCGCGCGATCTCAAACCCCACGGCGTCTTATATAACGCGAACCAGAGCGCGAATATGAAGAAGATTCCAAAATATGTAATCGGACCATGGAAGGAAAATATTGGTCCGAGAATTGGGATATCGCTAATAATCGGAATCTTTATCGGCGAGAGCGTTCCTGGTATCGAATAATTCTGTCGATATAAGAATGAGGTTAAACCAGCTGCCAAAATATTAATTATTACGCCGGCAATAATCTGATCCATTTTCCAAGAGATTGCCATTAGCGCAAGAAGCAGGCCAAGCATCGAGCCAGTTAGCACGCCGACAAATAGACCCAAAACAGTATCTTTCAAGATTGCGCCAACGAAGAATGCGGTAAATGCCGAGAGAAGCATTGTTCCCTCAATACCGATATTTACAATTCCAGTTCGCTCGCACATAACGCCAACCATTGCGGCAAGAGCTAGCGGTAGGGAGAATTGAATCGCGGTATACATAACAGAGGTCGCAACAATTCCATTTTGATTGTAAAAGTAACCAAAGAGCGCCAAGAAGGCGATTGCTATTGGATATCTAGCTTGGATTCGCATTAGTTGCTCCATCCACTCGTTACGGAAACTCCATCATGGCGACTCTTAAGTAAACGAGCCAAGATTGGCGCTGTTACGAAGAAGAGAATTAGCGCTAGGAGTAAATCAACTATCTCTGGAGAAACGCCAGTTCTAAATTGGACGGTTGAACCAGCGGCGCGCATGCCGCCAATCAAAATTGCGGCCGGAATAACGCCGATTGGATTTGCTCTTCCCAGAAGCGCAACCGTAATTCCATCAAAACCAAGTCCTGCGTTAAATGCTGGTTCAAATCTGCCAGTGATACTTAAAGTTTCTATTGCACCTGCAGTTCCAGCAACGCCACCACCAACAAGCATGCTAAGAATAATTACTCGTTTTACAGAAATGCCCGCATACCAACCGGCATGACGATTCTTTCCAATAGTCTCAATTCGAAAACCGGTTGTTGTATTTTTCAAAAGCCACCAGAGCGCTATCGAGAAGGCGACTGCGATAAAGAAACCAAAGGGCAGGCCCAATAGATCTGGGATTCGAGCAGATTCTTGAATGGCCGGCGTTCTAGTTAAAGGTTGATCCGGTTCTTTAAAAGGAGTGCTTGCCAAATAATCTGCCATCGCGATCACCATGCTATTGAGCATGATTGTCGTAATAACTTCATGGACGCCGCGATAGGCCTTAAGCGCTCCCGCAATAAGCGCAACTAGCGCACCGAAGGTGGCGCCGAAAAGAAGAGCAAGTGGAATGTGCACGAGTGAAGGTAGTCCCACAAAGTAATAACCGGCCCATGCAGAAGCTAGCGCACCTGAGATTAATTGCCCCTGGGCACCGATATTAAATAAGCCAGCGCGTAGACAGATTGCTACGGCAAGTCCACTAAGAATTAACGGCGTGGCTTTTGCCAGAGTTGAGGCAATGCCATCAACCGAACCAAATGCTTTGGTAAAGAGAACTTCATATGCAAGAAATGGATTGATGCCTTGAATTGCAATCATGATGCCGCCGAAGAAGAGGGCAATCAATACTGAAAAAAGTGGAACTGTTAAACCGGTCAGCTTCTTCATTATCCAGTAATCCTATTTACTTGACGTTGAATTTAATAGTGGTGATAAAGGAATGGGAGGTGCAGAACGCACCCCCCATTTCTTTACTTACTTATTTAGAGCTTAACTCCAGTTGGAACGGTTCCATCAAGAACCTGTGGAACTAGAGCTGCGACCTTATCTTGAATCTCCATTGAGATCTTTGATTCAAAGTCATGATAAGGAGCAAGACCAACTTCGCCGAAGTAGTTTCCACCAGCGATTGATCCATCCTTAGCTTGTGCAATGAGCGCAGCAACACCCTTATCAATTAGCTTCATTGCTGAAGTAACTAAGCAAGGTTGTGCCTCTGGAACAGTTCCCCATTGATCAGTATCAACACCGATGCAATAAGCACCCGGAGTCTTTGCAATCTGAAGAAGTGCACCATTACCAGTGTTACCACCAGCACCGAAGATCACGTCATAACCCTGAGAGAGCATCTGCTTTGCAGTTGCACCACCCCATGCTGGATCGTTGAACGCGTTATCTGGAGCGTGATAGACCAACTTGGTCTCTGGATAATTCTTTCCTAATTCCTTAGCGGCATAAGCAACACCATTACGGAATCCTTCACCGAAGTAGCGAACTGGTGGAACAACATCTGTTCCTAGAACTGCGCCAGTCTTACCACTTGTGGTGATATTTCCAGCAAGGTAACCAGCTAAGAAGCCAGCTTTATCTTCTGGGAATACAAGTC
>CAZCQR010000015.1:0-17406 GCA_964500885.1 uncultured Clavibacter sp. | reverse complement strand
TAGCGGGCTATAGTAAGAGTCAGAACAATCCCTACTTTGACTACGAAGTACCAGTAACTGTTGAGGAAACTTATTTAAGAGGAAAAATGGTCTTTCAGAGAGCGGCAAAGTGAATTCTGCCTATTTGGTCCTTGATGACGGAACAATTTACGAGGGTGCCTCTTGGGGCGCTGAGGGTGAAACCTTTGGCGAGATAGTTTTCACCACCGGAATGACCGGCTATCAAGAAACTTTGACTGATCCTTCATATGTGAATCAGATCGTAGTTATGACAGCCCCCCACATAGGGAACACTGGCGTAAATGACGAAGATATGGAGTCGAAAAAGATTTGGGTTGGTGGTTTTGTAGTTAGAGATCCATCGCCGGTCGTATCAAACTGGCGAGCTAATGGTTCTTTGGAGAGTGCATTAATCGCAAATTCAGTTGTGGGAATTTCCCATGTCGACACCAGGGCAATAACGCGCCACATCAGAGATCGCGGAGCCATGCGCGTCGGCATCTTTTCAAATGTTGATCTATCGCGAGAAGAAATGGTTACTCGAGTACGTGGAACCAATCAAATGGCAGGTTCATACCTAGCAGATGTTGTGACCATAGGAGAGAAGACGGTTATTCCTTCCCTTACAGAAAGAAAATACAAAGTAGCCGCATACGATCTTGGAATTAAATCAGCGACCCCATTGAATTTTGCAAAGCGAGGAATAGAGACGCACTTATTGCCAGCTGATACCGCGTTTGAGGAGATCGCAGATCAGGGTTACTCGGGGATTTTCCTATCTAATGGACCTGGCGATCCAGCGACGATGACCGATGTCGTTGAAAATATTCGAAAAGCCTTATTTGCCGGTATTCCAATTTTTGGAATTTGCTTTGGTCACCAGATCTTAGGTAGGGCGCTTGGCTTCGATACCTTCAAGTTGCAATTTGGTCATCGTGGCATCAATCAACCGGTAATGAATAGATTGAGGGATCGAGTAGAAATCACGGCTCATAATCATGGATTCGCCGTCGACGCTCCCACATCCGGTGAATTTTCTACAGTTTTTGGTGCGGGCATCGTTTCACATATAAATCTAAATGATGGAGTGGTGGAAGGTCTGCGTCTACTTGAGACACCAGCCTTTTCAGTTCAGTATCACCCAGAATCCGCCGCCGGACCTCATGATGCAAATTATCTATTTGATGATTTTGTTGAAATGATGAGATCAAATGCCTAGAGATAATCAGATTAAGAGTGTGATGGTTATTGGTAGCGGGCCTATTGTAATTGGACAGGCTTGCGAATTCGATTATTCCGGCACTCAAGCTTGTCGAGTATTGAAAAGCGAAGGTATTCGCGTGATTCTCGTGAACAGCAATCCGGCAACAATCATGACTGATCCAGAGTTCGCAGATGCGACTTATATTGAGCCAATCACAACTCAATTTCTAGAGGAAGTTATTGCAAAGGAGCGGCCTGATGCGCTTCTTGCGACGCTCGGCGGGCAAACAGCGCTTAATGCTGCGATGCAATTAGATGAAAAGGGCGTGCTCACAAGATATAACGTTAAGTTGATTGGTGCTGATATACCGGCGATCAAAAGGGGCGAGAATCGAGAAGAATTTCGAGATATTGTGGCAAAGGTTGGTGGCGAATCTGCTAAGTCAATTATTTGCCATTCGATCGAGGAGTGCTTTGCTGCCGCAACGCAACTAAATTATCCAGTAGTTGTTAGACCTTCGTTTACTATGGGTGGATTAGGTAGCGGCATAGCTCGAGATGCCTCAGAGTTGAAATTGATTGCTGGGGCTGGCTTACAGCACAGTCCAGTTACTGAAGTTCTACTTGAAGAATCAATTATTGGTTGGAAAGAGTTTGAACTCGAAGTAATGCGTGACCACAAGGACAACGTTGTAATTGTTTGCAGTATCGAGAACTTTGATCCGATGGGTGTTCATACTGGAGATTCGATAACGGTAGCTCCTGCCCTGACACTAACTGATGTTGAGTATCAAAAACTGCGAGATCTATCGATATCGATTATTCGTGAGGTGGGTGTTGCTACTGGAGGTTGCAATATTCAATTTGCAGTTAATCCGAAGAACGGGCGCATAATAGTTATAGAGATGAATCCAAGGGTCTCTCGTTCTAGCGCCCTTGCCTCTAAAGCAACCGGATTTCCGATAGCAAAGATCGCCACCAAATTAGCAATTGGATATTCCTTGGATGAGATTTCTAACGATATAACGAAGAAGACACCAGCATCATTTGAACCTACGCTGGATTACATTGTTGTAAAGATTCCTAGATTTGCATTTGAAAAATTTGTTGATGCTGATCCAACTCTAACAACCACGATGAAGAGTGTTGGTGAAGCCATGGCAATAGGTAGATCTTTCCCAGAGGCGCTACAAAAAGCGCTCCGATCATTAGAACGTAAGAATTCGGAATTCAATTGGGATGCGACTGCCCAATTAAATGAAATATTGGATGCCATGAAAGTTCCAACAGAAACTCGCCTACAACAAGTTCAACAGGCGCTATCCCTTGGCGCATCCATATCCGAAGTTAATCAACGAACTGGTATCGATATTTGGTTCCTTAATCAGATCTCGCTAATTAACGGCATGGCTGAAGAAATCAAGGAAGCGCCGGAGCTTTCACCTGAGATAGTTCGCCGTGGAAAACGTATGGGGTTTAGCGATTTGCAAATCGCAAGATTAAGGAATACTTCAGAGGATGAAATTCGCGCATATCGTCAAAAATCGGAGATTCGACCTGTCTACAAGACTGTAGACACATGTGCCGGCGAGTTTGAGGCTTACACCCCGTATCACTATTCGTCTTATGATTTAGAGACAGAAGTTAAAGAGCGATCCAAGCCTGCGGTAATTATTCTCGGAAGTGGCCCGAATCGAATCGGTCAAGGAATTGAATTTGATTACTCCTGCGTGCACGCTTCCTATGCATTGCGAGCCCAAGATATTGAAACCATTATGGTCAATTGCAATCCGGAGACGGTATCAACTGATTACGACACATCTGATCGTCTATATTTCGAGCCATTAACTTTAGAAGACGTTTTGGAGATTGTTTCCGCAGAAAGTAAAGCAGGCCCGCTCCTTGGCGTAATAACTCAACTTGGTGGGCAAACTCCATTAGGTCTGGCTTCAAAGTTATCTGAAGCCGGGGTAACGATTTTGGGCACTTCGGATAGAGCAATTCATCGCGCGGAAGATAGAAAGGCTTTCGGTGAGATTCTTAATTCCGAATCAATATCTGCTCCGGAATTTGGTACGGCAAATAACACAGTTGAAGCTTTAGAAATTGCAACTCGCATCGGGTATCCAGTTCTGGTCCGCCCATCATTTGTACTAGGCGGCCGTGGTATGGAAATCGTTTATGATGATGATGAATTGAAGAGATTTATTTCCAAGGCGGTAGAGATTAATCCTGACCACCCAGTTCTAATTGATAGATTCCTTGATAATGCTATTGAAGTTGATGTTGATGCCCTTTACGACGGAAAGGAACTTTATCTAGCCGGCGTTATGGAGCATATCGAAGAGGCAGGAATTCATTCGGGAGATTCGGCATGTGTTATTCCACCTCAGCAAATTTCATCATCACAGATTGACGAGATCTTTAGCGTTACAGAGCGATTAGCACGTGCAATTGAAGTCAGGGGATTGATCAATGTTCAATACGCAATCTACAACAACAAATTATTCGTATTAGAAGCAAATCCACGGGCTTCGAGAACGGTGCCTTTTGTAAGTAAAGCGACCGGAGTCTTGCTAGCAAAATCTGCTGCACTAATCTCGATTGGGAAAAATATCTCTGATCTACGTAATGAGGGAATCTTGCCTGAAGGAAAAATTGGCAGAAGTTATGGAATATCGGTTAAGGAAGCGGTACTTCCCTGGAATCGTTTTAGGCGACGTGATGGGCGAAATGTCGATTCAGTTTTAGGCCCTGAAATGAAATCTACTGGCGAGGTAATGGGCATTGCCAATGATTTCGGCAGTGCTTTTGCCAAGAGTCAGATATCTGCTTTTGGTGCGCTGCCTACCGGGGGAAAGATATTTGTATCCTTGGCGGATAAAGATAAGCAGCCTGCACTTGATGCCCTTAGGGCTTTATACCAACTTGGTTTTGAAATCTTTTCAACTCGAGGTACTTCTGAATTTCTGGAACGGAACTCGATTAGGAGTTCAATCGTAGGCAAACACTTTGAAAATCGCGTAGGTGAAATAGATGCCGTTGAACTTATTGGTAATCACGAAATCAAATTAGTCGTAAACACTCCCTTCGGTCGAGACACAAGACAAGATGGTTGGTTGATTCGAAGTACCGCAGTTGTTAAGGGAATTCCTTGTATAACTACTGTGCCTGCGCTTCGCGCTGCTGTTTCAGGGATCCGAGCCCTACAAGGTAATCACGTTAAAGTGAAATCTTTACAAGATTGGTTTAGAAACTAAATATGCCAATAAATAGTAGAGCTTCTCAAATAAAGGCCGAGGTTCTTTCCAATAAGAAAATTGGAGCTTATTTCCACATGATTTTTGGAGTTGGAGAGATTGCTAAATATTGCCGACCGGGAAATTTTGTAGCCATTTCAGTAGGTGGAACTGGATCTTCGATGATTCTTCGAAGAGCTTTTGCAATCTATCGCGCAAATGAAAAAAGTAGTCAAGGAGGAACTCTTGAACTCGTTGTTGCGGCACATGGTTCCGGGAGTCGGTGGTTGAGCGAGCGTTCAGTTGGTGAATATGTGGATTTGATTGCTCCATTAGGAACGAGTTTTGGGATACCTACTGAACCTGTAAATGCTCTTCTTGTAGGCGGGGGATATGGATCGGCACCATTATTTGGTCTCGCTGAAGTTTTGAAATCACACGGTTGTCGAGTTGATGTACTTGTTGGGGCATCTACTGGAATGAAAATATATGCACCACTAGAGGGAAAGCGCTCTGTAAGTTCAATGTCAATTGCAACTGAAGATGGAAGCGCCGGAAGTAAAGGTAAGGTTACGGATCTACTTCCAGAATTAATTGAAAAATTTGGAAGCGAAGTCATATATTCATGTGGCCCGATGGCGATGCTAAATGCAGTAAATCAGATTGCAACTCAACGTGAGATAGTGCATCAATGTGCCGTTGAAGAGTCAATGGCTTGCGGGATTGGGGTCTGCATGACCTGTGTGATCCCGATGAAGAGCGATGATGGATTAATCAAGATGAGCCGAAGTTGTATTGAAGGACCGGTCGTCGATGGTTCGAGAATAATTTGGATCCAACCAAGAGTTATTCCTGAAGGTACGTGGGGATCGTGATGGAGAATTCCTTTAAAGCTTTTGATTATGGGACTCGTTTTGGGGGTAGATATTTTCCTAACCCAATATTTACCGCAAGCGGTTGCGCTGGTTCTGGAAAAGAACTTTCCCAATTCTTTGAGTTAAGTGAGTTAGGTGCAATCGTTACGAAGAGTATTGCTCTTAAACCACGCAGTGGAAGGGCCACTCCTCGAATGGCTGAAACGCCCTCGGGAATGCTCAATTCCATTGGATTGCAGGGTCCCGGAATAGATCAGTTTCTAGAAGATGATATTCCTTGGCTCCTAAATAGGAATGCTCGAATCGTTGTATCAATTTCTGGCGAAACAGTTGAGGAGTACGCATCTCTTGCGCGCCGGCTAAGAAGCGTTAATGGTCTTTTCGGGATTGAAGTAAATATCTCTTGCCCTAATGTTGAAAACCGAGGATTGGTTTTTGCTTGTGATCCCGTTGCGTCAAGATCTGTTGTTGAATCAGTGAGAAGAAATATGGGAGGCGATTACCCGCTACTTGTAAAACTCTCTCCTGATGTAACAGATATTGTTTCAATTGCGAAAGAAGTTGTCTCAGCAGGAGCAGATGGTCTTGCTTTGATAAACACAGTTCTTGGAATGGCAATAGATATCGACAAAATGCGACCTAAGTTAGCAGGGCTAACGGGTGGATTATCGGGTCCGGCGATCCGACCCATCGCGGTGCGAGCCATTTATCAAGTTCACAAGGCACTTCCAAATATTCCAATTCTTGGTATGGGCGGTGTTACAAGCGGGCGAGATGCGCTAGAACTCGTCCTTGCTGGTGCAAGTGGCATATCAGTTGGAACGGCCACATTTGGCAATCCAAATGCTGCTATGCAAATCAAGAATGAATTGCTAACTCTCATCCAAGAGCGCGGTTTTAATTCTTTCAAAGATGCAATTGGAGCGGCCCATGAAAGATAGTCCGCTGATTCTTGCGCTTGATACAACCGATTTAGAACGCGTTAACTTTCTAATTAGGGAAACCCGCGAAAGCATTGGGATTTACAAGCTTGGATTGGAATTCTTTTCAGCCCATGGACCGGATGGCGTAAAAGAGGTTCAAGATCGCAATGGTGATATCAAACTTTTTTTGGATCTAAAGTTGCATGACATCCCTAATACAGTTGCCAAGGCAGCGGACAGCCTCTCTGATATTGGCCCAAATTTCTTAACAGTGCACGCAGCGGGTGGATCGAAGATGGTAAGAGCCGCCGTAGCTGCGCTTCCTAAAACAATCATTACCGCGGTAACGATTTTGACTTCCATTGATAATGAGGAACTGCCTCTTTTAGGGTTTAAGGAGGCAAATCCAGATCTTGCCGTCATGTTGGCAAAGATTGCTCGGGATTCCGGAGCAAGAGCAATAGTTTCCTCGCCGTTAGAAGTGAGCGCTATACGCAAGGCCTTAGGAAATACTGTAAAGATAATTACCCCTGGAGTTAGGATCGAAGCTGGTGGAGATGATCAAGTTCGAACCGCAACACCTAAGGCGGCGATAGAAAATGGATCTGATTTCCTAGTTATTGGTAGACCAATTACGCAAGCGAGAAATCCGGCTATTGCAGCTGCGGAGATTCTGAATTCGATTTCCTAGGTTACTTTGCGGTTAGATTTCTCCATGATGAAGCCTCCTCAGCTCAGTATCGAAGAGAGGAAGGCAGCGCTCCTTAAAGCCGCCGAGGCAAGGAAGATTAGATCTGAATTCAAACTTCAAGTTAAGAATAGACAGATCAGATGGCACGCAGCCTTTGAGAGCACTGAAGAAGCTATTCTAAAAATGCGAATCAAGGAACTTTTGGAGAGTATTCCTAGTTTTGGCAGCACTAGAGCTGAAAATATTCTTGATCAGATTGGAATTTCTCGCAGTAGAAGAATCAAAGGTATAGGTATAAGACAGAAGAACGAGTTGCTTAAAATTTTGGAGCGAAGATAAATGGCTAAATTATTAGTGCTATCTGGACCCGGTGGGGTTGGAAAGAGCACCATTGTCAAGGAGTTGAAGAAGGAGAAGAACTTTCATTTCTCAGTTTCGGTTACCACGCGTCGCCCACGACTGAATGAAGTAGATGGAATTGCTTATCACTTTGTATCTGAGGACGATTTTGAAAAAATGATAAGTAATGGTGACCTTTTGGAATGGGCGGAATTTGCCGGAGCAAAATATGGAACTCCAAAAGCGCCGGTAGAAGTTGCTCTCAGCAATGGAATCAATGTTCTTTTAGAGATTGAAATATCCGGGGCTCGACAAATAAGAAAGATGCGCCCAGATGCCATTCTCGTATTTCTGCAACCACCATCCTTCGAAGAGCTAGAGGGCCGCATTCGAGGAAGAGGAACTGAAGATGAAGATCGAATTCAGGCTCGACTCTCACTTGCGCAAGAAGAGATGGCTGCAGCCGTTGAATTCGACCATATTCTCGTTAATCATCAAGTCGAAGAAGTAGTTGCAACACTGGTAGCCTTGGCCTCTTGATATCAAGGGTTCACCGTTAAGGAGTACAAGTGGCAAATCACGATGGCATTACCAATCCGCCAATAGACGATCTACTAGATAAGAGTGGATCTAAATATAGTTTGGTGTTGTACGCCGCTAAGCGTGCTCGCCAAATTAATGCTTACTACTCCCAGCTAGGTGAGGGTCTCTTGGAATATGTGGGACCTCTTGTTGAAACTAATGTTCATGAAAAACCACTCTCAATCGCTCTTCGCGAAATCAACGATAATCTGCTTACGATTGAGAACTTAGAGCCAATTTCGGAGAAGTAATGATTACCTTCCCACGCGGAAGAGAGGTACTCCTTGGAGTTGGCGGCGGTATTGCCGCTTATAAATCCTGCGATCTGCTTCGAAGGCTCCAAGATTTCGGCAACCAAGTTTCTGTAATACCAACCCAAAATAGTTTGAATTTTGTTGGCAAGGTTACTTGGGAAGCACTTTCCGGACGTGAAGTTTTCACTGATTTGTGGGAAAAAAATATGGGCGTAACGCATGTCGAGCTCGCCAAAAAATCCGAATTGATTTTGATTGCACCCGCGACGGCTGACCTAATCGCACGGATCGCTAGCGGAAGAGCTGATGATTTACTGACCACAACTATTTTGGCTAGTAATTCACCCTTAGTAATTGTCCCTGCCATGCACCCAGAGATGTATCTAAATCCGGCTACTCAGGCTAACTTGCAGATTTTGAAATCTCGCGGAGTGCACATTATTGATCCGGAAGTTGGAAAACTTACTGGGGGAGATATTGGAATTGGTCGATATCCGGATACATCGAAAATTCTTCAATTCCTACATGAAACATTCTCTGGAAGTTTTACAGATAGAGATCTTACGAAATCTGCGCTAGCCGGCAGGAGAGTTCTCGTTACGGCCGGGGGCACTCGCGAACCGATTGATGCTGTTAGATTCATTGGCAATAATTCGAGTGGCCGCCAAGGAATTTCGATTGCCTATGAAGCTGCAAAACGCGGCGCAGAAGTAGTTCTTGTCATTGGTCAGACGGAAGAGTTTGAATTACCTGGCGTTGTCGTAAAAAAAGCGGAAACAGCACGGGAGATGCAGCAAGTACTTCAAGAGGAAGTTGTTCAAAGTGACTGCCTAGTAATGACTGCCGCAGTAGCAGATGCTCGGCCACGCCAATATTCAGGTGAGAAGTTATCGAAATCAGAGTTGCATGAAATTGAATTGGAAGAGAATCCTGATATTTTGAAGAGTTTAGTTTCTCAAAAGAAAAGCAATCAGTTATTTGTCGGCTTTGCAGCGGAGACAAGTAGTGATTTTCTAAATCGAGGCATGAAGAAGATGCACGAAAAGGGCGTTGATCTGCTCTACGTAACAAATGTGGCCGGTGGCAAGGTCTTTGGCGAAGAATTGACTTCAGGCGCTTTGCTCTCAAAGAACGGTCTCAAGTGGGAATTCGATAATGCGCGAAAACTCGAAGTGGCTTCTAGCATTTGTGATCAGATTGAAGAACAATTTCTGCAAAGAGAGAGAAGCTGAATGGCAGTGAGACTATTTACCTCTGAATCAGTCACAGAGGGACATCCCGATAAAATCGCAGATGCTATCTCCGACGCTGTTTTGGATTCATTGTTAAGCCAAGATCCTAAGAGTCGAGTGGCTTGCGAAACATTGATTACCACAGGACAAGTTCATGTGGCAGGTGAAGTTACAACAGATGGTTATGCCGATGTTATGTCCCTCGTAAGAGAGACTGTTTTAAACATCGGGTACGACAGTTCGGAGAAGGGTTTTGATGGCAATAGTTGCGGAGTCTCTGTTTCACTCGGTTCCCAGAGTCAAGATATTGCTGTTGGTGTAGATCATGCAGTTGAGGAGCGGGTATCTAAGTCAACCGATCCATTTGATTTGCAGGGAGCCGGAGATCAAGGGCTTATGTTCGGTTTTGCAACTCGCGAAACTAAAGAATTGATGCCGCTTCCAATTGCTATGGCGCACCGGTTGGCCGAACGATTATCAGCGGTTCGCAAGAGCGGTGAGCTTGCGTACCTCAGACCTGATGGAAAGACTCAAGTTACTGTTAAATATGAGGGGGACAAGGCCGTAGGTATCGATACTGTAGTTATTTCTTCACAACATGCACCAGATGTAGATCTTGTAAAGAAATTAGCGCCAGAGATTGAAGAATCGGTAATCAAACCAACTCTTAGAGGTTTTGATATAGATATTTCTGATATGAAGATTCTCATTAATCCGACTGGGCGTTTTGTCATAGGTGGCCCTATGGGAGATGCAGGTTTAACAGGACGAAAAATAATAGTTGACACATATGGTGGGATGTCACGTCATGGCGGAGGAGCATTTAGCGGAAAAGATCCGTCCAAGGTGGATCGCTCTGCCGCTTATGCAATGCGCTGGGTGGCCAAGAATATTGTGGCAGCTGAGCTAGCAGATAAATGCGAGGTGCAAGTTGCTTATGCAATCGGAAAAGCGAAACCGGTTGGATTATTCATCGAAACTTTCGGCACAGAGAAAATTCCAGTCTCTCAAATAACCAGCGCAGTCTTAAATGTCTTTGATTTAAGGCCAGCTGCAATCATTCGTGACCTAGATCTTCTTCGTCCAATTTATTCAAAAACAAGTTCTTATGGTCACTTCGGTCGTGAATTGCCCGAGTTCACATGGGAAAAAACCGATCGAGTCAAACCCTTAATTGATGCCGTGAAGGGCTAAATTGGCTACTAAGCCACTAGTTCTAAAGCGTCAGAAGGCTAAGGCATCCACCCGTTCGAGCAAGTTCTCTGCCTCTGTCGAAGTAACTGTTTGTGATCTACCATTTCATATCGACAAGACTTTCACCTATGGAATCCCCGATGAATTTCTAGATTCGGTAAGGATTGGATCAAGAGTAAAAGTTCCTTTTTTGCAATCTGAGAAAACTGGATATATCAGAAGCGTTTCACTTAAAGAAGTTTCTGCAAGACCAATTCTATCCATTAAGGCGGATTCTGGGATTTCAGAGAGTCATTGGAGTTTTTTACAGGCGATTGCAGAGCGTTATGCCACAAATCTGGATACAGTCTTGAAATTTGTACGCGATTCTAAACTTACTGAAGCAACTCCAAAGAGAGCGCGATTCAAGCCAAGATTCGAATTTGCGTCTAATGAAACAACCCGCTTAATCATTAGAGAGATAGAAAAGAGTCAGGGAGTAACGCTGATAATCGCGCCAACAGAAAGAGAGCTGCTTAGAGTCCAAGAGCAACTCAACAATCTAGGTGTTTCTGCAAATCGTTGCCGATTTGGATTGCGGAGCGCAATTCTCCAAGAAATCGAAGAGCTGGAGAATATTGTAATTTTTGATGAATGGTCAGAACATTATCGAGAACAGAAGGCTCCATATTGGAATGTACGTGATCTAGCGCTGATTAGAGCAAGAATGCAATCGATCAGAATCCTCTTTGTTTCCGCGTTACCAAGTTTCGAAATCTTTCGGTATCAAGAAGAGAAGATAATTCAATTAGGTAAGAGGCGAGGCAGAAGATTGGGTGTGCGCTTATCCTACTTACCTTCCAGTTTCCAGGAGTCAGTAAAGAACGGATTAAAACAGGGATCAGTATTGATATCGGTAACGACCAAAGATGTTTTGTTGGCAATGATTTGTCGTAAATGCCGAACCGCTCTTAGATGTAAATGTGGTGGAAGATTGCGTTCCAGCGGTAAACAGATCATTTGCTCGTTGTGTACCGAAGGTGTTGAAAACTGGCGCTGTGGAGAATGTAATCATCGAGATTTCTATGAAATTAAGTCCGGCGCCTTAAATCTGAAAACCCAATTGGGAAAGATATTTCCAAATACGCCTATCTATATTTCCACCGCCGATAAACCTGTAGAAACTATACAAGACAAAGCAATTGTAATTGCAACACCGGGAGTCGAGCCAAAAATCACTTATCACGCGATAGCAATTTTGGATTGCGAATATAGAGCTAACTTGCCGTACTTGAGGGCGGATGAGCTTTTGCGGCTACAGGTATTTTCGATAATGGAATTATTAAGTCGAGATGGATATTTCTATCTAGATTTAGAGGGAAATCATCCACTTGTTCAATCGATTCTAAAGGATCGCCCAATTCAACAGATAGAACGGGAATATCGAGAGCTTAATCAACTGCAACTACCTCCAATCTGGAATCTAACCAGAATTTCCAATGGAAATATTCTTCAACTTGCTTCATCACTTGCAGAAAGATTTCCTTCCGCAAAGATTCAGTTAACTAATGGGGACCGATTCCTCCTTGTAAGAACGAGAATTGAAGATACGCAAAAATTGATGGAGGAACTTAGAGTCCTGCAGAAATATCTATCAATGAAGAGTGAGAGACTTTTTAAGATCGAACGTGACCCGGTCAATCTTTAAATACTGGGTACAATAGGTAAGTGAGTATCCAGCCAATTCGATATTTTGGCGATCCTGTATTGACGACGCCAGCCTCTCCGGTTGAAGTTTTTGATAAGGAATTGCGAAAGTTGGTATCAGATTTAACGGATACGATGCTCGACGCACCTGGTGCTGGCTTGGCAGCTCCCCAGATTGGGGTTCCATTGCGAGTTTTTGTCTGGGATGTTGATGAAACTATCGGACATTTGGTTAATCCGACATTGACGTTAAGTGAAGAGATGCAAGATGGCGAAGAGGGATGTCTCTCATTTCCTGAATTACGTTACGAAACTCCTAGAGCATTTCGTGCAGTCGCAAAAGGATTCAACATGTATGGTGAACCTATAACGATTGAAGGCACCGAGTTTTTGGCAAGAGCCCTTCAGCACGAAACGGATCATCTTGATGGCATAGTTTTTATTGACCGTCTTCCAAGTGAGTTACGAAAGGCGGCTATGAAGGAAATTAGAAATTCTGATTGGTTTATTGAGAGCCAGAATCAGGGTCTCAATCCTCAGGTTAAAGTATCTCCACATCAAATCAAGGGACGGATTCTCTAATTTGAAATTGGCAATCGCCTCCACCTCGCTATTGGCATTGCCAACTTTTAATCAGCTACAAGAAAATGGGCACGAGGTCTCAATCCTTTTCTCGAAGCCCGGAAAAGCACGCGGTAGAGGCAAAGTTAACTCTTATAACGAAATCACATCAATGCTGAGAGAGCGCAATCTCCACGTTGAGTTAACGGAGAGTGATTCTGATATTACGAATACGATCATTAGTGCGAAAATCGAATTGGTCGTTGCCATTTCGTATGGAAAATTGATAAAGCGAGCTGCTTTAGCGGCTCCTAAGTATGGATGGCTCAATCTTCACTTCTCCAAACTTCCGCAGTATCGAGGCGCTGCACCGGTGCAACGTGCAATTTTGGATGGCAATTACGATAGTGGAATCACTGTTTTTAAATTGGATGAGGGCATGGACACTGGTCCTATCTATACTCAGTCGGATTTTTCGCTTCATCAGAAGAATGCAAAGGATGCTCTAGCCGAGATGAGTTCAGCAGGTTCACATTTAGTGCAAGCTGCGATTGAAATGATTCAATCAGGAATAGAACCTTCCGCTCAATTAGGTTCAAGTTCGCAAGCTCCAAAAGTGGATAAAGCCGAGTTACGTATTGATTGGTCTCGGCAAAGCGATTTTCCATTACGACAGATCAGGGCGTTTGGTGATTCTCCCGGAGCTTGGAGTGAATTAGATGGAAAGAAAATTAAGATCCTCGATGCTCGATTATCAAAAGCGGTAGGGGAGCCAGGCGTTATTCTCAATATTGAACCTCTAATTGTGGGCCTTGGCTCAGGTTCGATTGAAATTATGGAAGTGCAGGCGGAGTCATCACGAAGAATGCTCGCTCGTGAATGGAGTCGAGGCGCAAGAATCCAAGTTGGTAACAGATTTCAATGAGAGAACTTGTTAGCACGCGACAGATTGCATTTGAAGTTCTCTATGATGTATTAGTAAACCAAAAGTACAGCAACATAATCTTGCCGCAGCGTTTGAATAGTACGTCCTTTGAGAGTCGCGATAAAGCCTTTATAACTGAGCTCGTTTACGGAACATTGAGGCAACAAGGTTTTTGCGATGCTGCAATTAGAGCATTTTCAGATCGGGATATTTCAAAGATAGATATGAAAGTTCTGATCGTTTTGAGATTAGGCGTGTATCAGCTTCTCATTCTGAAAAGTTCTAACCACGCTGCAGTTAGCGAATCGGTTGAATTAGCCAAGACAGTTTCAGGTAAGAGCACAGCGGGTTTTGTTAATGCTGTTCTAAGAAGAGTTTCAGAGAATCTAGATTTCGCCCCTTCCGAGCATTCTGAGAGATATTCACACCCAAGATGGATAATCGACTCATACAAGGATGCGCTGAAAAGTGATGATCAGGTTCTGCAGCAATTGATTTCAAATAATGAGCCGGCGTCACCCACATTAGTGGCTTGGCCGGGGCTGAGTTCGATAGAAGAAATAGCGGGAGAAGGTGCTGTGCCGATTGCGGGATCGAAATCTGCATTGAGTTACTCAGGCAATCCAGGAAACATATCGGCAGTCCGAGAAAGAAGGGCTGGCGTTCAGGATCTGGGATCTCAATTGGTTGTTGAGAACTTTCTTGAAACAGATACGGGTGGTCTATCTTGGCTTGATATGTGCGCAGGGCCGGGCGGTAAAGCGGCTTATCTAGATTCCTCGCTCTTTTATGGCGAGAGAGATGCAAAGAGTTTTGTTGCAAATGAAATTTCAAGCGAGCGCGCCAAACTGGTGAAGCAAGTAGTTAGAAATGGAAAAGTAACGAATTTTGATGCTCGAACGTTGAAGCGCGAACTATCGTTAAGTGAGGGAACTTTCGATCGAATCTTGATTGATGCGCCTTGCACAGGAATTGGAGCCCTGCGAAGAAGACCAGAAGTTCGTTGGCGGAGAACCCCAAAGGATTTACCTTCCCTGACACAACTACAGAGTGAGTTACTAGCATCTGCAGTAACTTTGCTTAAGCCTGGCGGAATAATTGGATATGCAACTTGCAGCCCACATCTAGCTGAAACAAAGTGGCAGATTAGAAGTTTTCTAAAGGCAAATGAAAATTTCCAACGCATCCCGGTGACCAAGTTTGCTGACTCGGATGGGGACATGCAATTGTGGACATTCCGTGATGGTACCGATTCCATGTTTCTATCACTTTTGCAAAGCAACTAATCTAGGATGACCTAATGATTCGAATCTGTCCGAGCATTCTTAATGCAAATTTTGCGGATCTGCCCAATGAAATCTTAAAGGTGGCAGCGGTATCTGATCTTCTTCATTTGGATGTGATGGATGGAGTTTTTGTTCCAAACACAACTTTCTCCTTTGAAGAAGCCCGCAACATTATTGATTATTCCCCGATACCTGTTGACGCTCATTTAATGATTGCAGATGCAGATAGAACTGCCTTAAATTATTTGGAAACGAAGGTAGCCAGCGTTACAGTCCATTTTGAGGCGTGTGGTAACCCCAAGGAGTTGCTTCGAAAAATTCGTGGGGCTGGAAAGCGCTCTGGTTTAGCCATCAAACCAGATACACCGTTTAGCGAGATAGAAAATCTAATTGAAGACTTAGACATGCTTCTAATCATGACAGTAGAACCCGGTTTCGGAGGACAGAGTTTTATTGAGGCGATGGTTCCAAAGATCGAGAAAGCTCGTAAGTGGCTTGATGCGAAAGAGTTAAATTCAACCTGGTTACAAGTTGATGGTGGAATTAACCTAGAGACGATAAAAACTGCGCGCAAGGCCGGGGCCGATACCTTTGTTGCAGGTTCAGTTGTATATAAATCTGATAACCCAGCTGCAGTTATCGATAACCTTAGGAAACTTGCAAATGAGGAATAACCTCTTCTAAAGATTCTTCGATTTTAAGGTCGACAACCGAATCAAGGATTTCATGTCCTTTAAAAGATACGCTCATTCCGGCAAATTCCAACATCTCAAGATCATTTGCACCGTCACCGATTGCCAAAATATTCTCACGGTTGATCTTCATTCTTGTCGCAATTTCCGATAGAGCAGCAGCCTTTCCAGAACGGGTGATTGAAAAGTCATCAATGTCACCAGTTAACTTCCCATCCAGAACTTTAAGTGAATTTGCGTAGACAAAATCGAAATTTGGCCTAAGAGAGAAAGAGTCAATAACTTCAAGGAAGCCGCCCGAGATAATTGCCAGAAGAATTTGATTCTCTTTGCAAAAATGAATTAGATCAACCGCGCCTGGCGATGGCGTCAGTAATTCTGCGACCCGTTTAATTTCCTCAATATTCAAGCCTGCAAAAAGGTTTATTCTAAGATTAAGCGATTCCTCAAATTCGATAGATCCAGACATTGCCCTATGTGTAATGCTTGATACTTCTTTTTCCTTGCCGATAGAAGCGGCGAGAATATTCAAAGACTCTTCGCGCACTAGGGTTGAATCAAAATCTAGGGCTACGAGTTTGGCTCTCACAATAATTCCATAGCGATATCAAAGGAATTGGCATCTCCAATTGCAACCAAATCTGATTCAATGGCAGAAAAATGTGCAGGATCGCACTCAATCAGGAGGCCAATAATCGTGCGATGTCCTAGATCTATCCGTTGAAGATCTATAATTTTATGTATAAATGGTTTCAAACCCGAGGTGAGCAGAGTGTCGGCCGCTGGGTTTGTTGCTCCAGAAGCGAGAATAAGAGCCTGCTGCATCATCGCGGGAGTTTATCTGTTCAGGTAGAGAGGATGTCGGAGAATGAGTGGTTTGTTACACCTATCCGACGTTGAAGTTTCCAGAGGCGGCAGAAAAATCCTTGGGCCAATGAATTGGCAACTAATGGATGGCGAGCGTTGGGTAGTTCTCGGCCCTAATGGCGCCGGGAAAACAACTTTTCTGCAACTACTTGGAGCAATGATTCATCCAAGTAAGGGAACTGTGAAACTTCTAGGAGAAACTTTAGGAGCTGTAGATGTTTTTGAACTTAGGCCGAGAATCGGTATGAGTTCAAGCGCTCTTAATGATTCGATACCGCTAGATGAAAAGGTTATAGATCTGGTTTTAACTGCAGCCTACGCAATAACTGGACGTTGGATTGAGGAATACGATCTCTGGGATGAATCTCGAGCAAAAGCGTTGTTAGATATTTTTGGAATTAGAGAGTTAGCTGCTAGAACTTATGGCACTTTAAGCGAAGGCGAGAAGAAGCGAGCTCAAATCGCCCGAGCGCTAATGGCAGATCCAGAAGTTCTACTCCTAGATGAACCTGCTGCAGGGCTTGACCTGGGCGGAAGGGAAGATATTCTCAATCGAATCTCTAGATATTTAAATGAACCGGATTCGCCTGCATCTGTAATCGTTACGCATCATATTGAAGAAATTCCGGGTGGTACCACCCACGCCCTTCTCCTAAAGAATGCGCAGATTTTTGCAGCTGGTCCGATTCTGGAAACTCTCACCGAAGCAAATATTAAAGAAGTTTTTGGGGTAGATGTAAAGATCAGTTTCGACGGCATCAGATTCTTCGCAGCTTCAAAAAATCAATGAAACTTAGCTCGCTTTTATCTGAGGAATGGCAATCTTATCTTTCAAGCAAGATCGAAGACATTGATCA
>CAZCQR010000014.1:0-18349 GCA_964500885.1 uncultured Clavibacter sp. | reverse complement strand
CTCAGCGTCGATGGTACTGCACGGGTCACCTTGTGGGAGAGTAGAACGCCGCCGGGCTTAAATTAGAGAAAGGGGTTACGAAAGTGGCCCCTTTTTCATTTTCAGATAAGAAAAAAAATTCAAAGAGCGATTCGAAAAAACGAGAGTTTAAAGATAGAAAATCTTCAGATCGAAGGAATCCGCGAGCTAATTCATCTTCAAGAAAACCACGCATGGAAAAACCTGAAAAAATTCGCGGTCCTCACGAACGGGAACGTAATTTTGCCAGACCTTGGGTAGATCAAGAGATCACCGGGGATGAGATTGATAAGAAAATCAAATTTCAACTTGAATCTCTAACTCCTGGAAATGCGAAGAGCGTTGCAAGACATATGGTCGCCTTAGAAAAGTTACTAGAAACAAATCCCAGAGAAGCTCACCAACATGGCAAAGAGATTGTTTATAGAGCTGGCAGATTAGGAATAGTCCGCGAAAAGGCAGGTATTGCCGCGTTACGTGCCGGCGATTATCAAACTGCTCAGAAAGATTTACGGGCTGCACAGAGAATTACCGGCTCTAAAGAGATTTCACCATATATCGCTCAATGTGAAGTAGCCCTTGGAAACCCCAGAAAAGCACTTGAAATCGCTGGAAAAATCAATGAAAAGGAACTTTCCCGTGAAGGTCGCGTTGAGATGCGAATCGCGGCTGCCGCCGCAAGAAGCGCGCTTGGTGAACATAACGCAGCCGTTGTCACTTTAACCTGCGTCGAACTTAATGAAAAAGTAGCAGGATGGAGTAATCGGTTACATCGCGCCTACCGAGATGCTCTTCTTGCTGCAGGAAAGAGTGAGGAAGCAATTCAATTTGAAAAATCTCATCCACATATTAAAGGAGAGGCCGAAACTCTGTCATAGCCAATCTAGAGAATTGAATCAATAGAATCTCTAGAAAGGTTTACGGAATGAAAAATTCGAAAGTTTTTGAAAACACTGTTTATCTGACAGGTCGAGTCAGTGGCGAGCCTGTTGAGAAATCGCTACCAAGTGGAGACATGGTTGTTGAGTTTAGAGTCGTAGTAGAACGCGATGACCGCGAGGGTGTAGATACCTTGGATATTGCAAGCTGGAAAACAAACTTGAGAAGAAGAGCCATCAAATTTAAAGATCAAGATTGGGTTTCGATCGAAGGAGTGATTCGTAGGAGATTCTGGAAAGCCGGGAATTCTATTGCTAGCCGCTGGCAGGTTGAAGCGCGCCAACTAGAGCTTCATTAGGTACCTTTAAGCCATGGCCAATGATCTCTTTTCAGCCCTTCGAACCTACTTGATGAAGGTAGGAAATGGAGAGAAAACTCCTCAAGAACTAGCAGCCGCACTAAACACTTGGGCAAGGGAGAGCGGCGAAGCGGTTAAGGCGCGTGTGGAAGAAGAAGTTAAGAAGAACGTATCGAAGATGGGATTCGCTAAAGAATCTGATCTAATAAGGCTAGAGCGCGAGTTGACTAAAGAAATTGCTGAACTGAAAGAGCTGATCAAGACAAAAAGTTCGGGAGCTAAAAAGAGTGGAGCAAAGAAGTCGGTTGTGAAGAAGCCAGTCGCGAAAAAGAGTGGAAAGAGATAATGAGCAACGAGAATTTAGATCGAATTTCCGAAATCAAGAAAAGAGTTAATGAGATCGGGTTAGCCCCACTGGAAGAACATGGAAAGCGTTTTGAAGAAGTTCATTCCGAACTTACTGAGGCACTTTCAGCTGTTGAAGGTATCTCCAACTCCTAAGGAGTTGTCTTGCGAAATCGCCTGGATTTAGAGCTAGTAAAGCGTGGCCTTGCTCGCTCTCGCGAAGCTGCTCAGGAATTAATCGAATCTGGAGTAGTTCGAGTCAAGGGTTTACCCGCCCGCAAATCTTCTTCGCAAGTTAGTTCCGATGATTCGATTCTTCTAGAAGGAGAAAAAGAAGGATTTGTGTCAAGAGGTGGAGAAAAGCTCAATGGCGCACTTAAAGCTTTCTCTGAATTGCGGATAGATGGAGTATCGGCGCTTGATGCCGGAGCTTCTACGGGCGGATTTACTGATGTCCTACTAAGACAGGGCGTCCGAAAAGTTATTGCCGTTGACGTTGGATATGGTCAACTAGCCTGGAGCTTGCAAAATGATCAGCGAGTGCAAGTTATTGATAGAACAAATATAAAAGATCTTGAATTAGGTGATATCGGAGAACCAGTCGATTTGATTGTTGCAGATTTATCCTTTATCTCACTGCGAAGTGTTCTGTCGGCCCTCCGCAAATTAGCCAAGGTTGATGGTGATTTTCTCTTAATGGTTAAACCTCAGTTTGAAGTAGGCAAAGAACGAATTGGAGCCGGAGGAGTAGTAAGGGATCCTGGACTGCGTTTTGAAGCCGTTAAATCTGTTGCAGAGGGAGCTTTCCAACTCGGTTTAGGCGTTCGCGGAGTAGTTGCTAGTTCATTACCCGGCCCATCGGGAAATGTGGAATATTTCCTCTGGTTAAAGGCCGGGGCACCTGCCCTGGTCGAAAAAGATCTATTGGATGCGATTGCGAGAGGGCCGGCATGAATAGAAAAATAATTTTGGTCCTGCATCCAACTCGGAACGAAGCCCATTTACTTGCTAATGAAGTTGTTTCATTACTTGCTGATAATGGATTTGAAATCCTTACCTCTACCGCTGTCGATCTGCCAAAAGCTATCAAATTTCCGGAAAATGAACTTCTCAACGAACGTAAGAATGTTGAACTAGTTTTAGTTTTAGGTGGCGATGGCACAATTTTGCGAGGCGCAGAAATAGCGCACGGAACTGATATTCCAGTACTAGGAATCAATTTGGGGCATGTCGGCTTCCTCGCGCAGATTGAAAAACCGAGTATTTCAAACCTAGTAAATGCGATAACTGGCAAAAGCTACATTACTGAAAAGCGTATGACATTGGCATACAAAGTTGAACGAAATGAAAAAGTAATTACAAATGGTTGGGCGCTAAATGAGGTCGCCGTAGAGAGAAATACCGAGGCGATGATAGAACTTTTTGTACAAGTGGATCATCGACCTCTATCACGTTGGGGCTGCGACGGTGTCATCTGCGCAACTCCAACTGGATCTACTGCATATGCATTCTCAGCCGGCGGACCTGTCGTCTGGCCAGATGTTGATGCTTTGGTTTTATTGCCGCTTGCTGCGCATGCGCTTTTCTCTGATCCAATGGTTGTCTCGCCAGAATCTGAAATCGCAATTGATGTCGAGAGCGATATCGGAGTTCTCTCTGCTGATGGATTGCGCAAGTTTCAATTACTTGAAGGTGATCGGGTAATCCTTACTAGCGAGAAATCATTCATCTTTCTCGCTCATATAGACAATGCACCATTTACCGACCGCCTTGTAGCAAAATTCAAACTTCCCGTGGATGGTTGGCGTGGCGAATAAGACGGGAAAGAATTCTCGTTCCAGATTAGAAGAGCTTTCAATCAGAGCGCTTGGTGTAATTGAAAGTGGCGAAGTAGAGTTTTCAACAGGATTAAATGTCCTTACCGGCGAAACTGGCGCTGGAAAAACCATGGTTTTAACAGCTCTTTCCTTAGTCTTGGGAGGAAAAAGTGATTCAGATTTAGTACGTACTGGCCACGAGAGATTGCAGGTAACGGGTCGCTTTCTTCTACCCGAGTCGCCAAGCGCTGAATTGAAATCACTGTTATCGGAATTCGATCCCGATCTAGAAGATAATTCGATTTTGCTTTCGCGAACTGTAAGTAAAGATGGAAAATCGAGAGCACTTTTGGCTGGCGTGCCGAGTACTGCGAACGCTTTGGCGAGTTTTGGAAATGAATTGATCGAAATTCACGGACAACATGGTGCTCTATCTCTATTAAAGGAAAGTAAACAACGGGAGTTGCTTGATCAATTTATCGGAGACCCAGCCCATTCAGCTCTGGCTATTTATAGAGAACATCTTTCCGAGTTACGGACTGTAGAAGGAAAACTTAAGGATTTAAAGAAGAGTCGAGATGCCAGGGATTCAGAGATTTCAGAGCTCGAGGCTTTGATCTCTGAGAGCAAAAAGCTAAATCCTCAAAGAGATGAGTTATCAAATATTGAAAGTGAAATTGAACTTTTGAGTCGTGTTGAGCAAATTCGAATTGCTTTGAGCGAAGCCCTTGGTGTGCTTTCTGATGACGAGGACGGTGTAGTTCTCCTCCTAAACCAAGCTCGCCGAGCGTTATCCAGTATCTCCAATGTTGATAAGAAATTAGGAGAACTTAATGAGAATGTGGAATCTCTCTACTTCCAAAGTTCCGATCTTTCTGGCGAGATCTCGAGCTTCTTAGATTCGCTCGCGGCCGACCCCATTAGATTGGAAGAGTTGCAGACAAGAAAAGCGGCATTACGCTCCTTCGCAAAGAGATTTGGTGATGGTGGCGAACTCGTTGATCAGCTGGAATCGGCGATTACCAAGAGTGCAACTGCGCGTGAACGTCTAGAAGATATCTCTGGCGGAGAAGAAAGAATCTCTGAACTGGAGAAAGAAATTCAATCACTTTTAGAAAAAACGATTAAGTCAGCAGAGAAATTGAGTGTAATTCGACGAGATTATGCTGATCGTCTATCTACTCAAGTTACAGCGGAGATTGCGCAATTATCAATGCCAACCGCGCAATTCCAGGTTCTTGTCAGTTCGGATGATGATAAGTCGAAGGATTTTTCAGAGTGGGGAGTAGATCGCGTTGAGATGCTTTTCTCATCGCATAAGGGAGGAAATTTCTTACCGTTAAGTAAATCGGCCAGCGGTGGAGAATTGTCCAGGGTGATGCTTGCCCTCGAAGTTGTTGTTGCTTCTAAGTTTCCACTAGGCACTTATCTATTTGATGAAGTTGATGCCGGAATCGGAGGTAAGGCCGCTCTTGAGGTTGGCAAGAGATTGAAGAAATTAGCCGAGAACGCACAAGTAATAGTTGTGACTCATCTTCCACAAGTAGCAATATGGGCAGACCGGCACCTGCGTGTTGTAAAAGATAGCAATGGCGCAATCACCGAAAGTTCAATTTCAATCTTGAATGATGCAGAGCGAGAAAATGAGATTGCTCGGATGCTATCTGGTGTAGATCAATCAGAACACGCCCAAGAACACGCTCGTGAACTCTTGATTTTAGGAAAAGGTAAATAGAACTGATAAGTTAGCCCTCCATGACCGCCCCTCATGTGACAAAGCATTTATTTGTCACCGGCGGAGTCGCCTCAAGTCTTGGTAAAGGTCTCACTGCTTCAAGTTTAGGAAGATTGCTTCGCGCTCGCGGCCTTCGGGTTACTATGCAAAAGCTCGATCCCTATATAAATGTTGATCCAGGAACCATGAATCCCTTTCAACATGGCGAAGTATTTGTGACAGATGATGGCGCGGAAACCGATTTAGATATCGGACATTATGAAAGATTCCTAGATACCAATCTCCACGGCTCTGCAAATGTAACTACTGGCCAGGTTTACTCTCGAGTGATAGCTCGCGAACGTAAAGGTGAGTATTTGGGAGATACAGTTCAAGTAATTCCACATATTACAAATGAGATTAAGGATCGGATCAGAGCTATGGCCTCTTCCGAGATAGATATTGTTATTACTGAAGTGGGCGGAACAGTTGGTGATATTGAATCTTTGCCATTTTTGGAAGCTGCAAGACAGATTCGTCAAGAAGTAGGACGAGAGAATGTTTTTTATTTACATGTTTCTTTAGTTCCTTATATTGGACCGTCGGGAGAATTGAAGACAAAACCTACTCAGCACTCGGTTCAGGCCCTTCGTTCCATAGGTATATCGCCCGATGCAGTAGTTCTTAGATCTGACCGAGAGATTCCAATCTCAGTAAAGAAGAAAATTTCATTAATGTGCGATGTTGATCAAGAAGCAGTTGTTGCTGCAGTAGATGCGCCGTCGATTTACGATATACCGAAGGTCCTGCATCGGGAAGGCTTAGATGCCTATATAGTCAGAAGATTGGGCTTACCGTTCCATGATGTGGAGTGGGGCGAGTGGGATCAACTTCTAAAAACCGTTCATAATCCAGCTACAACTGTAAAGGTTGCCTTGGTCGGAAAATATATTGATCTACCGGATGCATATCTCTCAGTTTCAGAAGCGCTTCGAGCCGGTGGTTTCGCAAATAGCGCAAGAGTCGAAATTAAATGGGTAACTAGTGATGATTGCGAGACTCCAGAGGGAGCCGCTGCAAATTTAGGCGATGTAGATGCCATCTGTGTTCCAGGTGGTTTCGGAGTTCGTGGAATTGAAGGAAAATTAGGAGCCCTGAAATTTGCGAGAGAATCTAGAATTCCAACTCTCGGATTATGTCTTGGATTACAGTGCATGGTTATCGAAGCTGCGAGAAATTTGGCTGGGATAAATGATGCTAATTCAGCCGAGTTTGACCCCACAACTAAGAATCCTGTTATAGCTACCATGGCCGGACAAGAAAAGATTGTGGCTGGTGATGCTGATATGGGTGGAACGATGAGATTAGGCCTATATAAAGCAAAGTTAAAAGATGGTTCGATCGTTTCTAAGGTCTATAACAGCAGTGAAATTTCCGAGCGACATAGACACAGATATGAAGTTAACAATGATTACCGTGAGGCAATCTCCGCCACGGGGCTGGTATTTAGCGGTATTTCGCCAGATGGAAATTTAGTCGAATTTGTTGAGTATCCTGAAAATATTCATCCTTACTTTGTTGGAACCCAAGCTCATCCCGAGTTCAGATCTCGCCCCACCAGGCCTCATCCACTCTTTAGCGGTTTAATCAAAGCTGCTGTTGATCGTGTCAAATAGTCAGAAACTTGAAACTTTTCTAAACCATATCCTCGTTGAACGCGGTTTAAGTAAGAATACGATTGAAAGTTATCGTCGAGATTTGCAGTCGGTTAGCGCTGCCCTTGACTCGATAAATTTGAATTTCGAAAACGCCAAATTCTCTGATCTTGAAAATCTACTCTCTGATCTAAGGCGAGTTGGATTAAGCGAAGCTACTGTCGCTAGAAAGATTGTTGCAATTAGAACCTTGTATAGATTCCTCGCGAAGGAGTACGGAATTGAGAATGTTGCCAAGGAGCTCAATCCTCCGACGCCTGCAAGGAGAATTCCGAAAGCCTTATCTATTGCTGAAATTGAGTCGCTCGTCCAGGCGCCAGCTAGAGAGGGAATGGGTATTAGAGATTGGGCGCTTCTAGAGCTTCTTTACGCCACTGGAGCGCGAGTGAGTGAAGTTATTAATCTAGATAAAGATGATTTTGAAAGACGCGAAAATGAGATTGGAACCATTAGATTGGTCGGCAAAGGCAGGAAAGAACGAATTGTTCCACTAGGCAAATTCGCACAACATGCCCTAGATCAATATTTAACGATGATAAGACCGAAATTGAATCAAAGTAATCAACAGGCGCTTTTCTTGAATTCGCGAGGAACTAGATTATCCCGTCAAAGTGCTTGGCGGATAGTCATTGAGAATGCAAAGCGCGCAAAGATTGAAAATAGAATTTCGCCACACGCTCTTCGCCACTCATTTGCCACACATCTTCTTGATGGCGGCGCTGATATCCGAGTAGTTCAAGAGTTGCTTGGTCATTCATCTGTTACAACAACTCAGATCTACACCTTAGTTACAATCGATAAGCTACGGGAAAGCTATTCGTTGGCCCATCCTCGAGCTAAATAGTTACCGGCCTCGAAGTCGTCTGGCGATAATTGATTGATCACCTTTAGATTCTAAGTCAGCAATTACTATCGATAGCGCTTCTCTTACGATTCGACCTCTATCAACCGCAAGACCTAGATCGCCACGAAGATGCAATCTTGCTTGTTCAAGATCGAAGAGTTCTTCAGGAGATAAGTAAACGGTAATTTTTTCATCATGCTTCTCTCGTCCAGATGGTCCGCGCTCAACACCTGTTGGCCTGCGTCGCGGAGTCTGTCTTACCGAATTACTTTTAGGCGTTGGCTTTGCAGAAGCTGCAGTTGTAGGTCTATTGGTATGAACTACTTCTGGACTTTCTTCTACTTGATCTGGAACAGCGCTGAGCGTTGTCTTTCTAAAGAGCTCATCTGCGCCTGGAAGGCTGATTCTTCTACTCATCGAACACCTCCGTTGGCAATAAGTTCACGAGCTAATCTTCTATAGGAAGCTGCGCCAACCGAGGAACTTGCATATGAAGTTATCGGTTCGCCTGCAACTGTGGTCTCTGGAAAGCGCACAGTCCTTGAAATAGTCGTATCGCATACTTTCCCCGGAAAAGCTTCATTGATGCGCTCTAGGACTTCACGGCTATGCACGGTCTTTCGATCAAACATAGTTGGAAGAATGCCCAATAATTGTAAATCTGGATTTGTATTTAATTGAACTTTCTTAATGATGTCATCTAGTAATGCAACGCCACGGAGCGCAAAATACTCACATTCCAATGGAACTAAAACCCAGTTGGATGCAGTTAGCGCATTAACGGTTAATAGACCCAAAGAAGGTTGGCAGTCGATCAATATGACATCGTAAAAATCAATAACCGGAGCAAGAACTCTCTTCAATACCTTTTCTCGTGCAATGACATTTACAAGTCCACCTTCAGCTCCAGCTAAATTCTCATGTGCTGGAACCATATCCATACCGGGAACACTTGTCTTTAAGAGGAAATCATCAATCTTTGTAGATTCATCCATCATTAGGTCGTAGATGGAGCCTTCGATCTCTCTAGTAGAAACATTTAAACCCACGGAAAGTGAATGCTGAGGATCAAAGTCGATGAGGAGAACTCTGCGACCTAGTTCTGCGAGCGCTGCACCTAGATTGATCGTTGTTGTCGTTTTGCCAACGCCACCTTTTTGATTTACGACCGAAATTATCTTTGCATTCCCATGATCTGTTAACGGTGCTGGTTCCGGAAATGATTGTGTTGGAAGATTCAATACAGATGCGGTTGTTACAACATCATCTTCTTTACGATTTACTGATCTAGAAAAAGTCGACTTAGCACTTAAACTAGAAATCTCTGAAGCACTATTTGCCATGTCGCGACTTTACGCACGAGAAGGCAGAAACTTTGTTGCGACACGCGTAGAGTTTGTTCACTATGGCAGAGAACGGCGAAGTCTCAACTAATACTTCAGGCTTTAGCCCTGTAACTCAATCTTTAATGGGTGAGGGGAGAATCGCTGGTTTCTCCGTAAAACTTGAAAATTTCGATGGTCCCTTTGACCTACTTCTCCAATTGATATCAAGACATAAGATGGAGATTACGGAAGTTGCGTTAGCTACTGTTACCGATGAATTTATTGCGCATATCCGGGCCTTGGAAGAAACCGATGAAGGTTGGAAGTTAGATCAAGCCACAGAATTTCTAGTCGTTGCCGCTACTTTGTTAGATCTGAAAGCAGCGCGACTTCTACCAAGTGGAGAGGTTGATGACGAGGAAGATCTAGCTCTCCTTGAGGCAAGAGATCTACTCTTCGCAAGACTTCTCCAGTACAGGGCTTTCAAAGAGATCGCCTCGATTATTGCCGACCGAATCGATATCCAGGAGAAATCTTTCCCAAGGAGCGTATCCCTTGAACCAGATCTGGCCGCCTTACTCCCAGAGGTGATGATCGGAGTAACTCCGGAGAGGTTCGCTGCTGTGGCAAATCGAGTACTTGCCCCGAAGGTTCTTCCTAAACTCTCAACTGAACATTTACACATGGCGATGGTTAGTGTCGCAGCCGAATCTAGAAATGTCGTAACACTCTTGCGCCGAAACCGAACAATGACATTCAGGGCACTCGTGGCCGATGCAGAGAGCACCCTCGTTGTGGTTGCGAGGTTCCTCTCGTTGCTAGAGCTCTACAAAGATGGGCAGATTCGATTTGAGCAGGTAATTGCTCTAGGAGAACTTCAAGTTTCGTGGGTTGGTCGCCAAGAAGGCGAGATAACGGTCAGCGATGAATTTGATAGGGCGCCATCTTTGAGTGAAGATGGTGTAAATGGCGAGGAAGGCTCAGAACGATGATGGAGCGTGAACTGGAACGTTCAATTGAGGCGATCTTGATGGTCGTTGAAGAGCCTCTATCTGAAGTGGTCTTGGCTCAAATCATTGAGCGACCTACTGAAGAGATTCTCGAAGCGCTAAATCGCCTCCGAGATGAATATGAAAACGAGAGACGAGGCTTTGCCCTAAAGCAGATCTCAGGGGGGTGGCGGTTCTATAGCCATCCTGAATACGCCCCATTGGTGGAAAAGTTCGTGCTAGATGGGCAACAGGCAAAACTCACCCAGGCGGCACTCGAAACGCTAGCCGTAATCGCTTATCGCCAGCCTATTTCGAGGGCTCGGGTCTCAGCTATTCGTGGTGTCAACGTTGAGGCGGTAATGAAAACTCTTCAAAACCGAGGTTTAGTTGAGGAGTGTGGCGTTGAGCATGAGACCGGCGCAATTCTTTATCGAACAACTAACTACTTCCTCGAGAGAATTGGCGTGAACAATGTTGAGGATCTTCCTGCTCTCGCTCCATTCCTACCTGATATCGAAGGTTTGGACGAGGTTATCGCTTCTCTAACGGAATAAATTTCCTATACCCAACACATAGACTTGGGCCATGCCCGAGATCCGCTTGCAGAAATTTCTAGCCGATGCAGGGGTTGCAAGTAGGCGGCATAGTGAGAAATTGATTCTGGATGGAAAAGTTAAGGTAGATGGAAAGATAGTTCGTACCCTCGGAACAAAGGTTGAACCGGAAAAAAATAAAGTTCAGGTTGAAGGTCGGTCAATTCAAAGCAAAATGACCAACCTTTACATCGCATTTAATAAACCCAGAGGCATTTTGTCTACCATGTCAGACCCGTCAAACCGACCTTCCCTAGGTGATTATTTCTCCTCTCAAAATCAGCGCCTTTTCCACGTTGGTCGCCTCGATAAGGAGAGTGAGGGGTTAATTCTCCTTACCAATGATGGCGAGTGGGCAAATAGAGTTTCCCACCCGTCGAATCAGGTGAAAAAGAGATATTTTGTAATAACGGATAGGCAGCTACGAGGTGAAGAGATTTCGCGCCTAGAGAAAGGAATTCGAATTGAGAGTGGGGTTGCGAAGGCTCTGCGGGCCAAGAGGGTTGGTGACGGCATCGAGATTGAGATCCATGAAGGGCGAAACCAAGTTATTCGGAAAATGCTCGCATCTCTAGGGGTGGAGGTACTGCTCCTGCGCAGGACCGAGATTGGCAGAGTCAAGCTTGGCGAGTTGCCCTCAGGTAAGTGGAGATATCTATCTAGCGTTGAATTGACTTAACGCTCTATCGTTAAATCGACTTACCGATATAACATCTTTTCTATAATATCGATTTATAGATTTAATTCCTCTTGAGGCTCCTGAGAAAAACCTATTTATCGACAAATATACGCTCAACGATCGATCTCAATATCGATAAATTAGTAATCTAGTATCTACAACCCAGAGCTCTGAAATGTCGATATTTTCGATGGTTGCAATCAGGAGATTGGAAAGAGTTAACTCAATTTATCGATAAAACTGTTTATTTATACGAAACGGAGCGGGGCTTCTCCGCGTAAACTCTCCCAATGGCCGTACGGGCAATTAGAGGCGCAACTCAGCTTGAGAATGATTCTGCTGAGGAGATGAAGAGCGCAGTAGTTGAATTAATGGCCGAAATTCTCAGGTCAAATGGCCTGCGAGTCGACGACCTTATTTCAGTTATCTTTACGGCTACCCAGGATCTAACATCAAATTTCCCAGCTGCCTCCGCTAGAGAGATGGGCCTTGGAGAGATACCTCTTCTATGCGCCGTTGAAATTGCAGTTCCAAATAGTTTGCCTAGAACGATAAGAGTGCTTCTGCATTGCAATACCGATCGAACCCATAAGCAAATTTCACATATCTACCTGCGTGGAACTTCAGTACTTCGAAGCGATCTAGCGCAATGAAACTTCACACCCAGATTATTGGTACTGGGCTAATTGGCACATCCATTGCCCTTAATCTTGCTGAAAAAGGTTGGCCTCTTGAACTTTTGGATATTTCGGACCGAAAGCGAAAATTGGCCAATGATCTGGTGCCAGATGCAAAGAAGCTTGATCAAGTTGAATTGGTAATTGTTGCAACCCCTCCCGGCGCATCGTTTCAAGCAATATTGGAAGCGCATGAAATTAATCCTCAAGCTTTAGTTATAGATGTAGGCAGCGTTAAATCTAAACTTCAACATGAAGTTGAAGATTTTCCGGAACTTTCAAAGCGCTTCATTGGGACCCACCCGATTGCAGGTCGAGAGAGAAGCGGTGCGGAATCTGCCAGAAGCGATCTCTTTGCCGAGAGGGCTTGGATAGTTATTCCATCTTCAGATGTAGATGAAGGTGATGTTGAAAAAGTATTCACCCTTATTAAAGAGCTCGGAGCCCACCCTTACTTAATGACAACCAGCGCCCACGACAATCTCTTCGCCAAGATTTCGCACCTTCCACAAGTAATAAGCGTGGCACTTGCCAGCAGTATCTCCGACTTGGGGGAAGACCTTGCATTGGCAGGGCAGGGCCTTAGGGACATGCTGCGAATCTCGGCCTCCGACGGAGAACTTTGGTCTGAAATTCTTTTAAATAATCAAGACGAGATCGTTGAAGCAATTGAAGATTTCAAAGACATTCTTGAGAGTCTTACTGAGGCTATAGAAGATAACGATTCTTCGAAAATCATTGAGATCTTTGATGATGTAAGAAATGTTTCAAAACGAGTTTCTGCAAAACATGGCATGAAACCTCGAGACTACACATACTTAAATGTCGTAATTGAAGATAAGCCAGGGCAATTAGGTGCATTATTTAACGAATGCAGTGAAATCTCAGTCAACGTTGAAGATTTGAACATAGAACATTCTCCCAATCAAGCCACTGGATTGATTCGACTAGCGCTATCTGAGAAAGATTCGAAGGCGTTAGAAGAACATTTGGTTGCAAAAGGTTGGAAGGTTCATCGATAACGTGACTTTGATCATTGCAATCGACGGACCAAGTGGTGCTGGGAAATCCTCTACTTCAAAAGGGTTGGCAATCCGTGGAAATTGGGAGTATCTCGATACGGGTGCGCTTTACCGAGCTGTGACCCTCATTGCCCTAAAGGAAAATATCTCTACTGAAGATGAACTGTTGAACATTCTTGAGAAATATCAAATTGAATTTCATTCTGATCCAACAAAGCCGATGGTCTTAATTAATGGTATTGATGTCAATAATGATATTCGAAGTGAGGCTGTCACTTCAGAAGTTAGTAGAATTAGTTCCTGGCCTCCAGTACGAAATTTTTTACTCAACTTACAAAGAAGAATTATCAGTAACTCTGCTAACGGTATTGTTGTTGAAGGTAGAGATATAGGAACTGTGGTTGCACCAGAAGCAGCGTTGAAGATCTATCTGGAAGCGGATATCAAACAGAGATCACTGCGGAGAGCTTCCGAAATGCTTGATTTACTTGAGGTTGAGCGCTCTCAGGAAGAAGTAGCGGATTCATTAAGTAAGCGTGATGAGTTTGATAGCAACCGAAAAATTTCACCACTGGCTAAAGCGGACGACGCTGTGGTTGTTGATTCTACTTTTCTTACACTTGAGGAAACCATTGATTACATCTGGAATATTCTGAGCCAGAGGTCATTACTGGGCCTGCCAACAGTTGTTGTAATTGGGCGACCTAATGTTGGTAAATCAACGCTGGTGAACCGAATCATTGGAAGTCGAGAGGCGATCATCGAGGATAAGCCCGGCGTCACGCGGGATCGGGTTCGGTACGAAGCAGAATGGAATGGTAAAAGATTCATCATAGTTGACACTGGCGGATGGGAACCAAGCGGCGAAGGAATAACTCTAAAGATTGCGGCAGCCGCTGAATCTGCAATCACAGAGGCTGATCTCGTTCTCTTTGTTATTGATGGAAAAGTTGGTGCACAGAGTGAAGATGAAGCTTTGGTTAATCTGTTAAGAAAAAGCAAAAGAAGAATAATGTTAATAGCAAACAAGATTGATTCCGAGAGAGATGAAATCGACGCTCACTCTCTGTGGAATATCGGCCTAGGTGAGCCATTCTTCGTATCTGCTGCTCATGGTCGCGGCTCAGGAGATTTGCTCGATCTAATTGTCAAAAATCTTCCAGAGGTTGGAAGAAGCGTTGTAAATGATCTACATAGAAGAATTGCAATTGTCGGTAGACCAAATGTTGGAAAGAGTAGTTTGTTAAATTCCTTCGCAGGTGAAATTAGATCGCTAGTTGATGATGCTGAGGGAACTACAAGAGATCCAATCGATGAACTTATATCCGTTAATGGTCGAACTTGGAGGTTTATCGATACCGCCGGAATCAGAAAGAGAGCTAATCAAAGCGAGGGGGTCGACTATTACGCCTCGTTGCGTACTGAGCGTGCGATCGACAATACTGAAATTGCAATAGTTGTATTAGACGCTTCCAAGGTAATAACTGAACAAGACCTACGAATAATTTCACTAGTCGAAGATGCTGGAAAAGCCCTCGTTATTGGCATGAACAAATGGGATTTGGTAGACGAAGAGCGACGTCTTCAGATTGAGCGAGAAATGGATAGAAATCTTGATCAGGTTGAATGGGCGGAACGAGTGAACATTTCAGCTAAGACTGGTTGGCATCGCGATCGGTTAATGCCAGCAGTTGAACGAGCGCTTGCAAGCTGGGAATCACGAATCCCAACTGGAAAATTAAATTCATTTCTTGGACAACTCGTGGGAGGAAACCCACCTCCGGTAAGAGGTGGCCGACAACCTAAAATACTTTTTGCAACTCAGGCGGGGATAGAGCCACCAACATTCATAATATTTGCAACAGATTTCTTGGAATCTTCCTATCGAAGATTTATCGAGAGACGTCTCCGGGAAGAGTTTGGTTTCACCGGAACACCGATACGCGTCTCTGTGCGAATTCGCGAAAGATGAGTTCAGATAGCATTTTCTTACGGGACGTAGCGCAGCTTGGTAGCGCACATGGCTGGGGGTCATGTGGTCGCAGGTTCAAATCCTGTCGTCCCGACCAAATGCAAGAACTGAGGAGAAAGGAATTCTGAGAGATGTTCACAATTCCTAACTTCTTAACGCTTCTTAGGGCTTTAGGCATTCCAGTTTTTCTCTACTTCATTTTTCAGGAATCGTACCCGTTAGCAGTTGTAACTCTGATGATCGCCGGAGCAACCGATTACTTCGATGGAAAACTTGCGCGACTTCTCAATCAAGAAAGTCGTTTAGGTGAGTTAATGGACCCTGCTGTTGATCGTTTATATATCGCAACAATATTGTTGGCGATGTATCTAACAGATTCAGTTCCAGTTTCATTACTTATAGTGATTGTTTTACGTGATCTGATCCTCGGTTTACTTCTTATCAAAATGAAATCTGCGGGGTTACCACCATTTAAGGTTACGTACTTAGGTAAAGCGGCAACTTTCAACCTTCTATATGCGCTTCCATTACTACTTCTCACCTCAACATCTCTAGGGGCACTTGCTGATGTTGCATTCATCACCGGATGGGCCTTTGCTGGCTGGGGAATAGCGCTCTATATCTACACTGGTTTTACATATGGCATATCAGGGGTAAAGTTGCTACGACGTCGCAACGAGATTGAGGGGAAGTAGATGTCTCAAGCACCTAATCATCTGCGTTATACGAAAGAGCATGAATGGGTAGAAGATAAAGGGAACCAAAGGATTCGTTTTGGAATCACTGATTATGCGCAGAGTGCTCTTGGAGACATTGTTTATGTTCAACTTCCAAAAGTTGGGGAGTTAATCGAATCAGGGAAAGTATGCGGCGAAGTGGAATCAACTAAAAGTGTTTCCGAAATCTTTGCTCCAGTTTCAGGAAGGATTGTTGAAATTAATCAATCACTCGACACCAATCCAGAGACGATTAATGCCGACCCATATGGTTCTGGCTGGATCGCAGAAGTTGAAGTAAGCAGCGAACCAACTGATCTTTTATCCGCAGGGGATTATCAAAATCTCACTGCTTGACTCGCCTCAACCTCCACTCTAAGGTGAGCCTTATCGAAAGTAACCTCAGGTGAGAGGATTGGTGAAGAGATGAATGCAGTACCGGATCAGAACCAAGATCTGACTAGCACGATCCATCTCACATCACTTCGCTCAGTTCAAGGTCCAGTTCAAGAACTCCTTTCAAAGAGCGATCCGGAAGTTCTGAAAGTTTTAAATCAATTAGATGAAGAATCGGCGATGCTGGTTGCATTGATTGGACCTAATCGAGGTGCGCGTTTCTTGCTTAATGAGAATTCAACATCAATAGGCAGAGCGACTGATGCAGATATCTTTCTAGATGATGTAACTGTAAGTAGGAAACATTGCATAATTGAGAAAAGTGATAACGCAGGAAAGAGAATATTTAAGTTAAAGGATTCGGGAAGTTTAAATGGCTCCTATATAAATGGAGCGCTTGTGGCCGATGCACTTTTATCAGATGGCGATGAGGTTCAAGTCGGAAAATTTAGAATGCATTTCTTTAGCGGAGGAAAGAGTAGATAATGAGTATTCCAGCACGCGCGTACCTGAGTATTGGTGAAGTTTTATCAAAGTTGCGCAGTGATTTCCCCGACGTCACTATCTCAAAAATCCGTTTTCTGGAATCAGAGGGATTGATTGAACCCCAGAGAACTCCTTCCGGATACCGCAAATTTACTCAACCTGATTTAGAACGCCTCCGATATGTATTGCTTGCGCAACGAGATCAGTACTTGCCTCTGAAAGTTATTAAAGAGAATTTAGATGCTCTCGATAGAGGTCTCGAACCAGCAACTGCACCAGGAGGAACTCCGGCGCCACGAATGCTGCCACTCGATACCGCGATAGCACCTTCAACTTTTGCAGAACAGAGCGATCTCCGCCTTTCGCGCGATGAGCTCCTTAAAAGTTCAGGCATATCAGATGAGCAACTATCTGAATTAGAAGGTTTTGGATTGGTAGAAATCAAAGGTCGTTACTTTGACGGTGATTCTTTGATGATTGCCAAGGTTGTTGCTGAGTTATCGGCGTTTGGAATCGAAGGAAGACATCTAAGAGCTTTCAAGGCAGCAGCTGATCGTGAAGTTGGATTGGTCGAGCAAGTAATTACACCGCTATTGCGACAGAAGAATCCAGATTCAAAAGCCAGAGCAGAAGAAGTTTCTAGAGAAATTGCTTCGTTATCTGTCCGCTTGCACGCAGCGCTGGTACGCGCCGGTTTACATCGCGCAAAATGAATTTTCAAGCGCTAGATGTAATTGGCGTTCGCGTTGAAATGCCGTCGAATCAACCCATCGTTCTTCTGCGTGAAATTGGCGGAACAAGATATTTACCGATTTGGGTAGGAGCTGTTGAGGCGACATCGATCGCATTTGCACAGCAAGGCGTAACACCACCGAGGCCCTTGACACATGATCTGATGAAAGATCTCTTGGGCGCTCTAGATGCTAAAGTGAATTCAATTCACCTGACCGAGTTGAAAGATGGGGTTTTCTATTCTCTGATCAAACTTGAAGGTGGAAGGGAAGTCTCGGCACGTCCAAGCGATGCGATCGCCCTGGCGCTTCGCACTGGAGCTCCAATTTTGGGAAGCGAGGAGTTGCTCGAAGAAGCCGGTATAGAGATTCCAGATGAGTCAGAGGATGAAGTGGAGCGCTTTAAGGAGTTCCTTGAGGGGATTAATCCCGAGGACTTTCAAGCTTAACCCTAAAGGCGTAGTTGAGATTTAGAGTGTGTCGGTCGTTGATAGGTGGAGTGCTTAGTTCTACCGTTCTCCTACTTAGGTGAGAGGCTTCCCCCATGAGCTCAGAGATTGGCTATCGAGGTGCAACGGCATGCGCTGCTGCCGGTATTTCATACCGTCAATTGGATTACTGGGCTCGCACTGGACTTGTAGAGCCAACAATTAGGGGAGCGGCAGGTTCAGGATCACAACGTCTCTATGGTTTCCGTGACATCTTAGTTTTGAAAATTGTAAAACGACTTTTGGATGCCGGAGTATCGCTACAGAACATTCGTAGCGCAGTTTCTCATCTTCGAGATCGTGGTGCAGAGGATTTAACAAAGATAACACTTATGAGCGATGGCGCCTCTATTTATGAATGCACCAACTCAGAAGAGATTTTTGATTTATTGCAAGGAGGCCAAGGGGTCTTTGGAATAGCAGTTGGCAAGGTTTGGAATGAAGTTGAAGGCTCACTGACACATCTACAGGGAGAAGACCCTGCAAGTGGGGGAATTATCGCTAATGATTCAAATGATGAGTTAGCTCAACGACGCAAGCTTCGCGGCGCATAACTTCTGATTTAGTCGTATATTTCTCGCC
>CAZCQR010000013.1:0-18390 GCA_964500885.1 uncultured Clavibacter sp. | reverse complement strand
TCAGCTGGGCTGCCAATTACCCCATACCCCACCGAGCGTCAAAGGATAGCGTGAGATTAGTTAATCGCTGAATGCAGGCGCTTCATCGAGCGTTCTCTGCCTAGTAACTCCATCGATTCAAATAGTGGTGGCGATATATGGCTACCGGTGATTGCTATTCGAACTGGGCTAAATGCAATTCTTGGCTTCAGCCCCATCTCATCTAGCAAAGCTACGCGAAGCGCATTTTCAATCTCCTGGTGGTTCCAATTAGTGACTGACTCGAGTGAATTGGTCGCACTCTTTAAAACTTTTTGAGTCTCTTGATCCGTTAGCTTCTCCTCATTTCCTTCATCGAAAATCACATCATCGACGAATAAGAATCGAAGCATTGGAACAACTTCTTTCAGGCGCGCGATTCTTTCTTGAATAATTGGCAGGGCTTTAGTTACTTGTTCAACTTCTTCAGGCTCTCCAGAAATAACATCAGCCTTTAGCAAGAATGGCAGTGCTCGATTACGAAAATCTTCGAGGGTAAGCGCTCGAATCTTGTCACCATTTATTGCTTCCAACTTCTTCATATCAAAGCGGGCAGGCGAGCTATTTACACGTTCAATTTTGAAGAGCTCAACCAGCTCTTCCATTGAAATATTCTCGCGATCATCTCCCGGTGACCAGCCAAGAAGGGCCAAGTAATTACAGATTGCCTCGGGTAAGAATCCTTCTTCGCGATACCAAGCTATAGAAACCTCACCATTTCGCTTTGAAAGTTTTGCGTTATCTGTTCCCATAACAAATGGCAGATGAGCAAAGCTAGGGAATTCATCAGGGTTTAATCCCATCGCTTGATAGACACGAATTTGTCGCGGTGTTGAGGATAGTAAATCCTCACCTCTAAGAACATGAGTGATCTTCATAAGAACATCATCAACAGCAACAGCTAATGTGTATAGCGGTGAACCATCTGCTCGCATCAAAACAAAATCAGGCACAAACTTATGATCAAATACAATTTCACCACGAATCAAATCTGTAAAGCGGGTTTCACCATCTGGCATTCGCATTCTGATAACGGGTTTTCTGCCTTCTGCAAGATATTTAGATAATTCCGTTTCACTTATTGAACGACACTTTCCATCATAACCAGGCGCCTGATTATTCTTCTGTTGTATCTGGCGACGCTCTTCTAATTCTTCTGTTGAACAATAACAATTGTAAGCATCGCCATTTTTCAAAAATTCCTTTGCCCATTTATCGTAAATATCAAGACGTTGGGATTGGAGGTATGGCCCATATGGTCCATCAACTTCGGGGCCCTCATCCCAATTTAAACCAAGCCATTTGAGAGTATCAATCGCGCGTTGAATATATTCATCGGTTACGCGCTCGCGGTCAGTATCTTCGATTCGGAAAATCAATTTGCCGCCAGTATGTCTGGCATATGCCCAATCAAAGAGCGCAGTTCGGATATTTCCAACATGTAGGTCCCCGGTCGGCGAAGGCGCAAAACGCGTACGTACTTCGCGATTCTTACTCACTTCGTATCACCTCGTTTCGGAGCTCACCAAGATCTTGAATTGAAACTACTACATCTTCGCCTGGAGTTAGCGGACCGATACCAGAAGGTGTTCCAGTCAAGATCAAATCTCCAGGAAGCAAGGTCATAACGCTGGTTATAAAGGAAATTATTGTCGGTATATCAAAAACCATTTGATTCAAAGTCGCATTTTGATGCGTTTCACCCTTAATAACTGTCGTTATTCGTTGAGAAGCAGGTTTAAATTCGGTATCTATCCAAGGACCAACCGGACAGAAAGTGTCAAAGCTCTTTGCGCGGGTCCATTGTCCATCAGTTTTTTGAATATCACGAGCGGTCACATCGTTTGCAATTGTGTATCCAAAAATTACATCTGCTGCTTTTTCTTTTGGAACATCTTTACAGATTCTCGAAATTACTATTGCGAGCTCAGCTTCATAATCAACTCTATTACTCTGAATGGGCCATCGAATTACATCATTAGGGCCAATCACTGATGTATTCGGTTTTAAGAAAATTATTGGCTCTTTCGGGACTTCGCCACCCATCTCAGCAGCGTGATCGGCGTAATTCTTTCCAACACAAACAACCTTGCTTCTTGGGATTACTGGTGCAAGAAGTTTCACATCTGTTAAAGAAACTGTTTCATCAAGTTTCAAAACTCCGCTGTACAGGGGATCTCCCGCTATCAACCTGATTTGGTTTTCGCCTTCGAGGATTCCGAATTGAGGATCAGAGCCGAGTGAGGTCTTAACTTTCGGCGTAAAACGAACAATTCGCATGCCCAAACCTTAACTGGAAAAACTAATTAGATGAAACTCGCTCTACAAGGACCGTTCCAATTCGATGACGTCTACCTATCGGACGCTCTGCAGTGATTTGCCAATTATGTAGCTTGATCTCGCTTCCAGGAATAGGTACCCGGCCAAGAATTTTCGCCATATAGCCACCAACTGTGTCAACATCTTCTTTTTCTTCTTCGTTTAATTCAATTTCTAGATGATCCGCTAAATCTTCTAAATGTAATCTTGCAGAAACTCGGGCTTTTTTCGAAGGCTCTAACCATTCAATCTCTTCAAATTCATCATCGTATTCATCAGCAATTTCACCAACTATCTCTTCGATGATGTCTTCAATAGTTATTAATCCGGCCGTTCCACCATATTCATCAACGACTATGGCTAAGTGAATCTGATCTCTCTGCATTTCTTTTAATAGTTCAGATGCCGTTTTAGTCTCTGGTACAAAAGTTGCGGGACGTAGATGGTTGGCAACTATCTCTTGCGTCTCTGAATCTCTAAATTCGTGAACGCGTTTTGCTAAATCTTTAACATAAGCGATTCCGATTATATTATCGACACTCTCACCTATCACTGGAATCCTGGTAAAACCAGATCTAAGTGCAAGAGATAGACCTTGTCGTAAGTTCTTACTTCCTTCAATCCAGACCATTTCAGTTCGCGGCACCATCAATTCGCGAATTAGTGTGTCGCCAAGTTCAAATACAGAATGAATCATTTCGTGTTCAGATTCTTCAACTAAACCACGCTCATGAGCCTGATCTACTAGATCCCTTAATTCAGCTTCATTCGCAAAAGGACCACTCTTAAAACCTTTTCCTGGAGTGAGCGCATTTCCGATTGTTATCAATAACGAAGTTATGGGACCCAAAACTTTGGATAGAACAACTGCCACGATACTTGCTGGGAATATCCAAGAACCTGCGCGCTGTTTTCCGAGAGTTCTGGGACCAACCCCAACAACCACGTATGAAAGTGTCAACATGATGAGTACTGCACTAGTAATCGCAAGTGGAATTGAGGAGGAGTTTTTTATTAGCTCCTCTGCAACCAGAACTGTTGCTGATAGCTCTGCAGCTTTTCTGACAAATAAAATTACATTTAAATAACGAGCCGGCTCTGCCAAAACTTTTCTCACCCATGCCGCTTTACGCGAAGATTTCTCTTGCAATTCCTCCACATAGATGCGTGAAATTGAATTGATTGCTGCCTCACTGCCCGCAAGAAAACCGGCAAAAAGAAGAAGGAACGTAACGCTTAGAACTACTAGAGCACTCATTTGTTACTTCGCCATTCACTCAATAATTCATCTTGCTTTGAGAACATAACTTTATGTTCATCGGCTTCTCGATGATCAAAACCTAAAAGATGTAAGACTCCGTGCACAGTGAGTAGCTCTAGTTCCTCTTGTAGAGAATGACCAGCGACTTTAGCCTGAGCTTGGGCAAAATCAGGACAGAGAACTACATCTCCGAGAAGTCCTGGTCCAGTAGCTGCCGAATTAGGCTTCATCTCATCCATTGGAAATGAAAGGACGTCGGTTGCACCTGGCTCATCCATCCACTGCATATGTAAAGAACTCATTTCATCTTCACCCACAATTGAAATACTTAACTCAGAATCTGGATGAATTCCCATTTTTTTCAATGCAAATTCGGCGATACTTACTAACCGATCTTGATCACAGCTGGATGCGGCAAGGTTAACCATTTCTATATTCATAATTAGATGGAATGTGGCTTATTTGCGCGTTTCATCGCGCGATTATCGCCATCCTTGCTATCAAATCTTCCGTAAGCATCCACTATCTCACTTACAAGCCGATGACGAACCACATCCTCGGAGGTCAAATCCATAAACGAAATATCATTTATCCCATCCAATATGGAGCGAACAATCTGTAGCCCTGATTGTTGGTGCGCTGGCAAATCAATCTGAGTGATGTCACCAGTAACAACCATCTTGGATCCGAAACCAAGACGAGTTAGAAACATTTTCATCTGTTCTGGCGAGGTGTTCTGCGCCTCATCGAGAATGATGAAAGAATCATTTAACGTACGACCTCTCATGTATGCGAGTGGCGCAACTTCGATAGTTCCAGATGACATCAAACGAGGAATCGCATCTGGATCCAACATATCGTGTAACGCATCAAAGAGCGGCCTTAGATAAGGGTCAATTTTCTCGTGGAGAGTTCCAGGTAGAAACCCTAGACGTTCGCCAGCTTCAACAGCAGGTCTTGTCAGAATTATTCGATTGATTTGTTTACCTTGTAGAGCCTGTACCGCTTTTGCCATCGCTAAATAAGTTTTGCCAGTTCCAGCAGGTCCAATTCCAAAGGTAACGGTGTTGCGATCTATTGCATCTACATATCGTTTTTGGTTAACAGTCTTTGGCCGAATTGTTTTCCCACGAGAACTCAAAATGTTTAGAGTTAAAACTTCGGCAGGAGTTTCATTTCCATCGCCAAGAATCATAGAAATCGAACGTCGAACTGCATCATCGCTTAGCGGTTGTCCGGCTCTTACCACTTTCAAGAAATTGGCCATCAAGTTTTCAACGCGGTTAACTGATTCGATTGGCCCTTTCAATAGGATCTCATTTCCGCGAACGGTGATTGTCACCTCTGGAAAAGCTTTTTCTACGGCGCGAATGTAGGAATCATTTGGTCCAGTTAGTGAAACGCTGGGCAGATCTCCAGGAAGCGTTATAACAGCGCTATGCATTGCCTTGATTCTAGCCCGGCGGCCAAGAAAGCGCTCTGCCACCGAGTAAGTGGAGATGGGCGTGGAAAACCGATTGTCCTGCCGCTGCACCGGTATTAAAAACCGATCGATAACCAGAAAGTTCACGAATTTGGGAGATCTCTCTGGCAACTTTAAACATCTCTGCTAAGACAGCTGGCTCTGCATCTGATAGTTCTGCGGCATTCTCATAATGTGATTTTGGAATAATCAAAATATGCGTTGGCGCCTGCGGGTTGATATCTTCAAAAGCGAAAACTAATTCATTTGAATAAATCTCTTTGGTAGGAATTTCACCTTTAACTATTCTGCAGAACAAACAATCCATGGGAGATATCTACCAGATTCCAATTGCGCTTTGTAGCGCCGATAAGGCGGCTACTCCGGCATGTGCGGAACGAAATACCGGCTTACCTAGTCGAGTTGAATGCGCGCCAGCACTCACAAAACTTGCGACTTCATCATCAGATATTCCACCCTCTGGTCCGACGATTATGAGAATTTCTCTTGGGGATGCGCCAGAGAGAACTTGCGAGAATCTTTCGCTGCCATCTTCATGAAGCACAATCGCTAATTCGCAATCCTCAATTCTTCGTTTTACCTCAGCGGTTGTATGTAAATCTAAAATTTCTGGAATCCAAGATCTTCGCGATTGCTTTGTCGCTTCTCTAGCCCAAGAGCGCCACTTACCTTGTGCATCTTTATCTTCCTTCCACTGCCCGATTGAATGGGCCGCTTGCCAAGGAATAATAATTTCAGCTCCGCCTTCTGTTAAAAGTTCAATTGTTTCTCGCGCTCGATCACCTTTGGTCAGCGCTTGGATCACTGTAAGTATTACTCTTGACCTCGGCTCATCTCGGACTTCTAAAATCCGACAACCGATATTTCGCTTATTTATATCTAAAACTTCAACTTCGGCAATCCGTCCAACGCCATTTGTGACATTAATCTTCTCGCCAACTTTTATCCGAGATACGGAACCAGCATGGTGCGCTTCATCTCCCTCGATTACGAGATCGCCGCGATCTGGAATATTTTCGACTATAAATAATGGAAGCATCTATCCCCTAAATGCATCCCTAAACTTTGAAAATATTCCATCTTCATTATTCTTACGTAGCGATCCAGCTCGAGTTTCTTCGCCACGCAACTTTGAAAATTCCCGGAGTAGTTCTTCCTCTGGTTTCGATAGCTTTGATGGAATCTCAACATTTATATGAACGTAGAGATCGCCGCGCCCGCCCCCGCGTAATCTCGTCATACCTTTTCCTTTTATAGAAATCACATCATTGCTCTGAGTTCCTGGCTTGATAACTACTTCCAGGTCGCCATCTAGAGATTTGATGCTCTCCTTGCTGCCTAGGGCAGCTTTTGTCATTGGAATATCAATCTGCAGATGAAGATTGTCGCCTTCACGAATTAAGAATTCATGCTCTTCGATATCAATTTCAACGTAAAGATCGCCAGCGGGCCCACCACCAGGTCCAACTTCTCCTTGGCCACTTAACTGAATTCGATTACCTGAATCAACGCCTGCTGGAATCTTTACTTCGATATCTCTCCGCGATCTGATTCTGCCATCGCCAGCACATTCTCTACATGGATTACTTATAACTGTTCCAAATCCTTGACATGTTGCGCATGGCCTAGAAGTCATAACCTGACCGATAAAAGATCTAGTAACTTGCTGAACTTCACCACGACCTTTGCACATTTCACAGGTTTTGGGAGACGAGCCTGATTCACAACCATCACCACCACATTTAGTACAGATGACTGCAGTTTCAACTGCTAATGTTTTTGATACGCCAAAGCAGGCCTCTGATAAATCAATCGAGACTCGAATCAATGCATCTTGACCTTGGCGCATCCGTGGACGTGGGCCGCGCGAATTGCCGCCACCAAAGAAAGCATCCATGATGTCGCTAAAGCCACCAAAGCCACCTACGAAATCACTTCCACCTCGATCATAAGAATTTCTTTTTTCTGGATCACTTAAAATCTCATAAGCCGCAGTTATCTCTTTAAATCTATCTTGGACCTTTGGGTCTGGATTAACATCTGGATGCATCTCGCGAGCGAGTTTTCGATAGGCGCGCTTAATTTCATCCTGCGATGCGCCTCTATCTACGCCAAGTAGTTGATAATGATCAGCCATTACTTACCTTCCGTAAGAAAACGGCCAACATATCTGGCAACAGCTTGTACGGCTGACATTGAGGTCGAGTAATCCATTCTCGTTGGTCCAATAACTCCAAGAGCTCCTAGTCCTTCGGCGCCGCCATAACCAATACTCACCAAGCTTGTTGACTTTAAGCTTTTCTCAGTTTGTTCCGCACCAATTCTTATCTGCATTGACTCGCCAGCATCACTTAGTAATTTAAGAAGGACAACCTGCTCTTCTAGCGCCTCTAGAACGCTGTGAATCTCACCGCCAACATCTGCGCGAGCAAGATTTGCAGTACCTGCCAGCGCAACTCGCTCCTCCGGTTTTTCAAGTGACATCTCAATCAAGTTTGAAATGAGAAGTGCAACTGAAGTTCGTTCACTGCTAGAAAAGGCGCCAAGAAGTGAGTCGAGAGAAGTTGCGACATCTGCCATGTGCTTTCCTTGAACAAGCGAGTTGAGTCTCAATTTGAGATCAGAGAGAGCAGCTTCAGCTAATGGTGATGGAACTTCTAAAACTCGTTGCTCGACTCGACCAGTGTTAGTTATAAGAACCAACATTAATCGAGTGGGAGTTAAGGCGAGTAATTCGATATGTCTTACTTTCGATTTACTGATAGATGGATACTGAACTACAGCTACCTGTTTAGTTACTTGTGCTAGCAAACGAACAGTACGCATGACAATATCATCCAGATCGTGAGCTCCTTCCAAAAAAGTTTCGATGGCTCTGCGTTCTGGTGTTGAGAGTGGTTTGACTTTCGCTAATTTATCGACGAACAATCGATAACCCTTATCAGTTGGAATCCTGCCTGCGCTTGTGTGAGGTTGAGTAATTAAACCGGCTTCTTCAAGCACTACCATTTCATTACGAATCGTGGCAGGTGAAATTCCCAAGCTATGTTTCTGTGAGATTGCACGTGAACCTACTGGCTCCTCAGTTGCAACATACTCTTCAACTATTGCTCGAAGAATCTCTAACTGTCTTGACTCCACAGTTTCATTAACTCCTAAATTACTTTGACAACATTAAATCGAAGCTAAGCCGACAGTTGCAATCAACAGAAGCAACATCGCCGGAAATGCTGTTTTAGCTTTACCTGCTCTGAAGTGAAAGTAAATCGCACCTGCCATGATCAACCAGATTGCAACTAGTCCGTAGACTTGCAGATCTCGATTATCGAGTGCAAAACCAACTAATAACGATATCGAGGCTAGCGTCTCGAACATGCCGGTCAATCTTGCAAATCCATCAGATACCTTCACATCCCGAGTCCCGGAGAGCCCTGCGGCGCTGCCGCTTGCCTTTGATAGTCCAGCGATAAGAAAGACGACTGCAAGAAACAATGTAATGATCGTGTTGGCTGTATCCATAGGAAGCGAAGTTACTACACCAGTAATTCTCGGACTATTCGATCTGCGATAAGCCGTCCTCGAGGCGTTAGTACAAGGCGCTTGGCCGCCCATTCTTGCGATTCTAGATGTTGGGTAAGCAGATATCGCTCCGCAATTTCAATTTGCTTCTCTGTTAAATCCTTTAGAGGTATGCCCGAGCGCATTCGAATTTGCAACATAATTGATTCGTCTCGACGATTATCATTTGTCAGATTCTCACCCGATTGCTCTGGTGATTGATTCGTTGAAATTAGCTCTTGATATTTCACAGGATGCTTTACATTCCACCATCGTCTTCCATTTAAGAATGAATGCGCACCAGGACCTATGCCCCACCAATTAGTTCCATTCCAATAAGCGTTGTTATGCCTGCATTCGCCATCGGGTTTGGCCCAATTACTCAATTCATACCAAGCGAAACCTTTTGAATGTGCATAGCTGTCGAAGCGAAGATATTTTTCTGCCGTTTCATCATCTGGTGGAAGAACCTTCTCGCCACGCTTTATTTGCGCCGCCAATTTTGTGCCTTGTTCAACAATAAGAGCGTATGCACTTATATGATCGATTGGTAAGTCAAGGGCAGACTTGTAAGTTTCTTCCCAATCGGAGATAGATTCACCAGGAGCGCCGTATATTAAATCCACGCTCAAATGATTGAAGCCAACATCTCGAATTAGATTTGCACCTTTTATGACGTTTTCTGGATTGTGAGTCCTATCCAGAGTTTCCAATACTTTTGGTACCGCAGATTGCATTCCGAGCGATATTCGATTGACTCCCGCACGATTAATCTCCTCGAGAAATTCACGCGTCAGAGAGTCAGGGTTGGCTTCTAACGTTATTTCGAGATCGTTTCGTATTTGAAAATTTGATTTGATTTTCTCTATGACTCGAATTATTTCCTTTGCTGGCAATAAGGATGGGGTCCCACCGCCAAAAAAGATTGTCGGAACAGTTCTGTAGCCAGCAATATTTGCTGCTAATTCGATCTCAAGAAGGGCCGCATCTATATATTTCTTGGCAATCTCAGATATCTGGCTAGGGTTTGCGCCGATGGATAATTCGCTCGGCGTATAAGTATTAAAGTCGCAATAACCACATCGCTTTGAGCAATACGGAATATGGATATAAAACGAGAGCTCTGCACTCTCGCTATTTCTTAACTTTTCCACCTTCGCCATCCGAATTTGTTGATAATGCGGCGATGAAGGCTTCTTGTGGCACTTCCACGCGGCCGACCATCTTCATACGCTTTTTACCTTCTTTTTGTTTCTCCAAAAGTTTTCGTTTACGAGTGATATCGCCGCCATAACACTTTGCCAGAACGTCTTTTCTGATTGCTCTAATGTTTTCACGAGCAATTATCTTTGCTCCTATAGCTGCTTGAATTGGAACCTCAAATTGTTGCCTTGGAATTAACTCTCTCAATTTACTTGTCATCATCACACCATAGGGATAAGCCTTATCGCGATGAACAATCGAGCTAAAGGCGTCGACGGTATCTCCCTGAAGCAAAATGTTAACTTTTACTAAATCTCCCTCGGCTTCTCCAATTGGTTCGTAATCTAGCGAACCATAACCTTTAGTTCGTGATTTAAGCTGATCAAAGAAATCAAAGACGATCTCTGCAAGAGGTAGCGTGTAGCGAATTTCGACGCGATCTTCTGATAGGTAATCCATTCCACCAAGAACTCCACGTCTAGATTGGCAGAGTTCCATAATCGTTCCAATGTATTCAGATGGCGATAAAATTGTTGCTTTAACAATTGGTTCAAGAACCTTATCAACCTTTCCATCGGGATATTCACTTGGATTGGTAACTATTTTTTCTTTTCCATCTTCCAAGAAGACCCGGTAAACCACGTTTGGCGCTGTAGAAATCAGCGACAAATTGAATTCTCTCTCAAGTCGTTCGCGAACGATTTCCATATGCAACAATCCGAGGAAACCGCAACGGAATCCAAAACCTAACGCTGCCGAAGTTTCTGGCTCGTAAACGAGAGCAGCATCATTTAATTGCAACTTATCGAGAGCGTCGCGAAGCATCGGATAGTCATCGCCATCGATTGGGTATAAACCAGAGAAAACCATTGGTCTTGGATCTTTATAACCAGCCAAGGCTTCCTTCGCAGGATTGTGATACGAAGTGACAGTGTCACCTACTCTTGAAAGTCGAACATCTTTTACGCCGGTAATCAAATATCCGACTTCACCGACTCCAAGTCCAGAACTTGAAACTGGTTCAGGTGAAATAACTCCGATATCAAGTAATTCATGCTTTACACCAGTCGAAACCATTTGAATCTGTTCGCGCGGTGAAAGTTTTCCATCAAAGACACGCACGTAAGTAACAACGCCTCTGTAAGTGTCATAGACCGAATCAAAAATCAAAGCTCTTGCAGGTGCATCAGCTGAACCTTTTGGAGCAGGTATCTGGGCAACAATTTGATCTAGTAATTCTTCAACGCCAGCACCAGTCTTTCCAGAGACCCTTAAGCAATCTGACGGTTGACATCCAACTAGTTTAGAAAGTTCAATTGCGAATTTTTCCGGCTGCGCAGCTGGAAGATCAATTTTATTTAGCACCGGAATGATAGTTAAGTTATTTTCCATTGCGAGGTAGAGATTGGCTAGAGTTTGAGCTTCGATTCCTTGCGCACAATCAACTAAAAGAATCGCGCCTTCGCAAGCTGCTAGTGATCTAGAAACTTCATAGGTAAAGTCAACGTGACCGGGGGTATCAATCATGTTGAGTATGTAATCTTTGCCGTCGATACCTGATTGCCAAGGTAGTCGAACTGCTTGACTCTTAATAGTGATTCCGCGTTCGCGCTCAATATCCATGCGATCTAAATATTGTTCGCGCATATTTCGCGCTTCAACAACGCCGGTTATGCCCAGCATTCGGTCAGCTAAGGTTGATTTACCGTGATCGATATGAGCAATGATGCAGAAATTACGGATCTGCTCAGGCTTAGTCTTTGCCGGCTGTGGTGCTTTGGCTAGCGGTATAGCAGGCACCGTTGTATTTAAAAGTCTGGTTAGCGAGCGCCGGCTTTTTGACCGGCCTTATGTGCTGCCTTAGCCATTGCAGACTTCTTGTTGGCAGCTTGATTGGAATGGATAACACCTTTTGATACCGCGATATCTAATTCGCGAGAAGCAGTTTGAAGTTCGGCAGCAATCGCCTTGCTATCTCCAGATGTAAGAGCATCGCGGAATCGTCGAATAGCGGTTTTAAAAGCTGAGCGCACTGACTTGTTACGAAGTCTTGCCTTCTCATTTGTTCTAATCCGCTTAATCTGGGACTTGATATTTGCCACGGTGCCTTCCTTAACTTTCCTAATTCGTAAGAGCGCGCAGGGTATCAGCCGCCACCTGATTCCCTCAAACTGAGGCGATATCGCCCCCTTGCACTCGTTGCGCGATAGCCAGAATCGATTTCTCGAGGGCATAAATTGGATCGGCAGCTGCACCTTTTACCCCTGCATCTGCCCGAGCTAATTCATTGATTGCAAAGGTGATCATGCCGGGTCGCCATTTATTCAATTGTCGGCGCGCTTTATCTATTTGCCAGGGCGCCAAGCCAAGTTTTCCTGCCAGTTCAAAAGATTTAGCATTTCGAGGCGCATCTGAAACTTTTGCTAGCGCTCTTACTGAGTTGGCAAGTGCAGAAACAATCATTACTGGATCAGTACCTGTATCAATTGCATTTCTAAACGCAATTAATGAGGCTGTGGGATTTCCGGCAACAACCGCATCTGCCACATCAAAACCGGTAGCAGAGACTCTGCCCTGATAATAATTAGCAATATCATTCTCATCTATTACTGACTTATTTACATCTGTATCAAATGCAATTTGACTACAGACCGCCGCCAGCTCTCTAGTGTCATTGCCTGTTGCTTCAACTAGCGCAGTGATGGCTGCTGGAGAAATTTTTCTGCCGTGTCGAGCAAATTCTTCTCTGACGAACTCGCTCTTCTCACTCTCTTTTTTGAGTGGTTCGCAGGCAATATATAGGGCGCCAACTTTCTTAATCTTGTCAACTAGTCCTTTACCCTTGACTCCCCCTCTATGGAGAAATATCAAGTGAATTGAAGAGGATTCGTCTAGCGTTAGGTTTTTGAATTGATTAAGGATCTCTTCTCCGACTTCTGCACTCACATCTTGCAAATTTCTTACAATTACAACGCGTAACTCTGAAAATAGAGAAGGAGCTACTGCCTCTCCATATCTTCCTAATTCAAGGTCGGCTCCATCGAGATTTGTACGTTCGTAAGCTTTTCGCTCTTCAAGAGCTGCCATCAAGGCGCGATCAGCTAAGGCATCTTCTGCCCCATGGATCAATATGAGAGGAGATGGCGCAACTTTTACTGCCACGAGAATCGCCACCAATCCTTTCGCAAGGTACGAAGCGAGAATACTGGGTCAACTTCCTTGCGACTTAATCCAATCGCAACCGGTCCAGATGTATCGGTGCGATGGACAGTTCCCCGTTCGGTTAATTGACTCATTAGCTGCGGATTGGGGTGGCCGTAGCTATTAATGCCAACGCTTACCAGAAATAGCTCAGCTGAATCAAAGAGTTCCATCACTTGATATTTTGAACCGTGGTGCGGAACCTTGATTATGTCGAGATCTAGTTCAGCGAAAGATTTTAAAACTTCTGACTGAGCTGCGGGTTCAATATCTCCAGTAATCAAAATTTGAAGATCATCTACCTTTGCCAGAACGACCAAACTACGGTTATTTTCCAATGAGCCATCGCCGTTAATGGATTCAAATTCTTCATCTCCACTCATCGGCCAAATCACATCAAGTTGTACTTTGCCAATACTTGCTGAATATCCTGCTTTAACCGATTTAGTAGTAATACCAAGTTCTTCATTGAATTGATGATTAGTCCAAATCTCTCCAATATTCTTAAGATTACGCACTCCTTCGTAATGATCGGCATGTTCATGAGTAATCACAACCAGTGGTAGGTAAGTAACTCCAAACTCTTTGAGACACCTTGCTAAGAGCTGCGGGCTCGGCCCTGCATCAAAGAGAATTGCAGAATGTAAATCGACTCTAATCAATAGCGCATCGCCCTGACCTACATCACATTGTCCGACAACCCAGTTCCTGCCTGGAAACCGGAAACTTTGCAGACTTCCAAAAACTACAAATAGCAGAAATAGAGTCACCAAAGGCTTGGAATAGCGCAACTTACGACTAGATGCCTTCAGAAGATAAGTTACAAGTATTAAGAGAATAACCAAGTAGATTGGAGCAATTCCAATTGTTGGAAAGAACTTTTGCAGAGAAGAGACGAGAACAATCCATTTACTTCCAAAATTTGCAATTGTCAGAAGTAACACGGAGAGGGCTGGAAAAATCGACAGAGCTAAAGTAGCTATAAAGCTTAGAATTGTGATTATCGGAATAACTGGGGCAACTGCGATATTCATAAAGATTATTCCTAGATTTATTGATCCTGCTAATAAGGCCAGATAGGGCGAACATGCCAGCGTTGCAGCAACTGGTATCGAAATTACCTCGCTAATCATCTTTGGTCCTGGGATCCGCTGCGCGATTGGCTCTGCGAGATAAATAAGTCCGGCAGTTGCCAAAACGCTGAGTATGAATCCAGCCTCGAAAGCTAAGAAGGGATTAACAAGTAACAGAATAGAAATTGTCGCGCCCAATGCTTTTTCCGCACTATTTTTTCTTCCAGAGAATTTTGAGAGAAAGTAAATTCCCGCCATTAAAGCAGCACGGAGCACAGAAGGGGTTGGTCTAACCAATAAGATAAAAAAGAATAACGAGAGAAGAGTCATTGGAATACGAAGCCGTCGATTTGGAAACACGAAACCCAATAAGTGATATACAAAGGTTCCAACTATCGCAAAATTTGCTCCGCTAACTGCAGTTAGATGAGATAGGCCAGCAGTTCTCATCTCTTCAGTAAATTTCTTACTCTGCAACGATGTGTCCCCGATGATGATCCCAGGTAATAATGAGGCAGAGTCGCCGCCTAAGGCTTTGGCTTGATTACGTAAACCAATTCGAACCTTTTCCAGTGATTCAAGTACCTGTGATGACTCCCTTATAACAACTGAACCTTCAACTCCACTTAAGTTAACGGAAACTCTGCGTTCTTTACTTGGGAATATACGACCTGAAATTCTGATTTCTGTTCCTGGGTAAATTGCAATCGGAGATGTATAAAAAACCCGAACTTGGGTGCGAGTTTTGAGTTGCGAATATCCATCTCGAATTAATTCTGCTCGCATCAAGAATGTATATCGGCTTGGAGTCTTTCTTGAACCAATCACTTTTTCTGATGTAAGCGATGGGTCGCTTCTAACAGTTCCTATTACCTCAACGTCTTTTCCAACAAACTCTCTTATTTCATTTCTAATCACGGAGTAGTTGTGGAGTAAGTAGATTGCAGATCCCATTATTAAGGCAAAGACAAGCGGAAGGATTTGCAATCTAACGGATTTGCGAAGTCGGATCAGAAGTAATAGCAGGGCAAGTAAAATTGGATTCTTAGCTGCTACTCCAATTCCAAGCCAGATTCCGATTGCAAACGGAACTAAAGAGATAACCTATCCTTCATCTTCTCAAAAGTCTTTGCCCCAATTCCATCTACCTTCTGCAAATCTGCGATATCGACAAAGGGTCCATTTGTCTCCCGATACTTGACTATTCGCTTTGCAATCACCGGACCGATTCCATCAAGTGAATCAAATTCAGAAACTGTCGCCCTATTGATATGAACCACGCCATTAAAGGCCTTCTGATTGGCTCTATTTGAAGAGCTTTTCACGGCGCTCTCTTTACTCAAATAGATCTGCTCACCATCTACAAGAACTCTCGCGAGATTTACTTGAGAAAGCTCGATCCCAGTTTTAGCGCCACCTGCTGCTTTTATTGCATCCACAACGCGAGATCCTTGAATAACTGGATAAACGCCGGGACGTTTAACTTCACCAGCGACATGAATGAATAGCGTCTTTTTTGCCGCATTTTCTACAATCTTTATAGGTGGAGCTTCTACAGCTTCACCGCGAGAGGCAATTAGCAAGAAGAGTGCGAATCCAAGTGCAGCGAGCGCCGGCAAGAGCAAGGCGCGGCGTTGTTCTGGTGAGTAGTTTAGAAAATTATCTTTAAGTTTCTCTAAGTCCATTGCCCAATAGGACCATCTAAGAAACTTTTAAATTTGAGAAGTTTTTATACTGTGAATCTATAAAACTATATTCACAAACTTTGGCGCTTTGGTTATTACTTTCTTAGGCTGCGCGCCTGCGAGCTCGGCTCTTACTGCCTCATCATTCATGGCCATAGATTCAAGTTCCTTATCGGAAATATTAGGTGAAACATCTAGTCGAGTTTTAATTTTTCCATTGATTTGGAATATTGCAGTTACTGCATCTTCTTCCAATAGGGATTCATCTATTGCTGGCCAACCGGCAAGTGCAACCGATGGCTTATGCCCTAATCGCTCCCACATTTCTTCTGCCGTATAGGGTGCAATTAAAGATAGTGAAATCGCAACTGCTTCCACGGCCTCTCGAACTGCAGGATCAGCCCCACCAGCGCCAGAATCAATCGCTTTTCTGGTGGCGTTTACCAACTCCATTACGCGCGCGACTGCAACATTAAATCTAAATGATTCAACGGCAAAGCTAATGTCGTGTAGCGCTTTATGTGTGATTTTTCGAAGTGAAATATCGCCTGTGGAGAAATCGACTCCAACTTCACTTGTTACATCGCCCGACAATCGCCAAGCACGATTTAGAAACTTTACTGAGCCAGAAGGTGAAACATCAGACCAATCAACGTCATCTTCTGGAGGCCCGGCGAAGACCATTGATAACCTAATGGCATCAACACCATGTCGCTCTAATTCATCAGAGAGCCTTACTAAATTTCCACGACTCTTACTCATTGCAGAGCCATCCATAAGCACCATTCCCTGATTTAATAACCGAGTAAATGGCTCTGTGAAATCAACCAAGCCCATATCGAATAAAGCTTTTGTGAAAAAACGAGAATAGAGTAGGTGCAAAATTGCATGGGTCACTCCACCTACATATTGATCAACTGGTAACCAAGTTTTAACAGCATCACTATCAAAGGCAACGTCGTCTCTATCTACACTTGTGTATCGAAGGAAATACCACGAAGAATCCACAAATGTATCCATAGTGTCGGTATCTCGTTGAGCCGCACCGCCACATTTTGGACATTTAACATTTACCCAATCGGTTGCTGTCGCCAATGGAGAACTTCCCTTTGGCTTAAGTTCAACGGTTTTGGAATCGGGCAACTTAACCGGTAATTCGCTCTCTGGAACCGGTTGCTCTCCGCAGTTTTCACAATGAATAATTGGAATTGGCGTTCCCCAATAACGTTGACGGGAAATTAACCAGTCACGTAACCGATAATTCTGCGTGGCTTTTGCCAATCCTTTTCCTTCAAGTTCATCAATAATTTTTCTGATTGCAGATTTGCTATCAAGTCCAGTAATTGAGCCAGAGTTAATAATGGTTCCATCACCATCTGTTGCAATCCCAGAAATAGCTGGATCTTCTTGCTCTGTTTCCACAACAACTCGAACTGGCAAATTCATTGCTTGAGCAAAATCTAAATCACGTTGATCATGTGCCGGAACGGCCATTATGGCGCCTGTTCCATAATCAGCTAAAACGTAATCGCTGGCCCAGATTGGAATCTTCTCGCCATTTACTGGATTAATTGCATAGCGTTCTAGAAAAATTCCAGTCTTTGGCCTCTCTGTAGAGAGTCGATCAATATCACTTGCCGCTTTAACTGAATTAAAATAATTATTGAAGTCGTCTTCAACTTTACGACCTGCCACTAATTCACGTGCTAAATCACTGTCAACTGCAACAACCATAAAGGTTGCGCCGTAAAGGGTATCTGGACGTGTTGTATAGATAGTTACAGGATCTTTTCTATCTTCAATCACAAACTGAACTTCCGCACCCGTAGATTTACCAATCCAGTTTCGCTGCATCGTCAAAACTTTTTCTGGCCACTTACCTTCAAGCGCGTTCATATCTTCAAGCAAGCGTTCGGCATAATCGGTAATCTTGAAATACCACTGATTTAACTTCTTCTTAGTTACAGCGTTATCGCAACGCTCACAAAGCCCTGCTACAACTTGCTCATTTGCAAGAACTGTTTGGCAATCTGGGCACCAATTAACTGCAGAATCTTTACGATAAGCCAAACCTCGTTCAAAGAGCTTTAGAAAGATCCATTGATTCCATCGGTAATACTCCGGATCACATGTGTAGAGAACGCGATCCCAATCAAAGGAACATGCATAGCGTCGCATGGATGCTCGTTGGGTATTGATATTTTCATAGGTCCAAATACTTGGATCTTCATTTCTCTTAATGGCAGCATTTTCAGCAGGTAATCCAAATGCATCCCATCCGATTGGATGCATGACGTTGAAACCACGTTGCACCCAGTAGCGTGCAATTACATCGCCAAGTGCATAAGCCTCGGCATGGCCCATATGTAAATCCCCAGATGGGTAAGGAAACATATCCAAGACGTATTTCTTCGGTCTATCGTCATTACCTCTACCAGATTTAAATGGAGACAATTCATCCCAGATAGGCAGCCATTTTTCCTGCACACCATGAATGTCATATGCCTCATGCATGTGCGTAGATTACCGCCAATTTACGCCAGTTAATTCTTCACTTACCTGCCAAAGATTTGCTGCAAGATTTTGATC
>CAZCQR010000012.1:4437-18512 GCA_964500885.1 uncultured Clavibacter sp. | reverse complement strand
ATCTTGGTAAGCACACCGCCAAGGTCTCGCTGATTACTGGCGTATCTGCAAATGTGACTGTAAACGTTATTGATTAATTAGAAGTACTTTTAAATGGGCCCGCTTCGGCGGGCCCATCTCATTTTTTGAGATTTAGAAAAAAACTTTTATACACAGGCGTTCACGCTTCTGAACAGCGTATTTCCCGCTAAAACTTCGAGTTACCCACATTCCATCCACAAGCTCCACACAGGCTGGGGCCAGTTCCCCACAGGTAATCCACACTCACTCCACACTCATAAATCTCTGAGTTAGGCGCTGTCAGTGCTCGCTAAGAAGATACGCACATGAGTCTGGCAGAACTCCCAAATTATGACGATCGCAGATCTGCCATCCCCGAATTTGATCGCACACCACCACAAGATTTAGTTGCAGAACAATCTGTTTTAGGTGGCATGCTTTTATCAAAAGATGCAATTGGTGAAGTTGTAGAAATTATTCGCGTCCGCGATTTCTATCGACCAGCACATGAATTAATTTTTGAAGTAATTATTGATTTATATGGACGTGGCGAACCTGCCGATCCTGTAACTGTATCTGCGGAATTAACAAAACGTGGCGAGATTGCAAAAGCTGGTGGCGCACCTTATCTACATACTTTGATCTCTGCTGTACCCACTGCGGCAAATGCTGGTTACTACGCAAAGATTGTTCGCGAACGTGCAATTGCAAGAAGACTTGTTGAAGCTGGCACAAAGATTGTCCAACTCGGTTATGCCGCAGAAGGCGAGATAGATGATGTTGTAGATCTTGCCGAACAAGAGGTCTACCAAGTTACCGAACGTCGCGCTGGCGAAGATTTTGTACAACTTAATTCATTAATTCCTGCCGCACTTGATCAGATTGAAAAGATGCAATCAGGTGATATTGCAGAAGGAATTAAAACTGGCTTTAAAGATTTAGATACTCTTACAAATGGCTTACATCCAGGAAATATGATTGTTGTTGCGGCTCGTCCTGCTGTTGGTAAATCAACTCTTGGTCTTGATATTGCGCGAAATGCTGCGATTCATCATGGTGATTGCTCTGTCATCTTCTCGCTTGAAATGAGCCGTTCTGAAATTACGATGCGTATGCTCTCTGCCGAAGCACGCGTATCTTTAAATAACATCCGCTCTGGCGCGCTAAGCGATGATGAATGGGCCAGGCTTGCTCGCCGTATGGGTGAGATCAACGATGCCCCACTATTTATTGATGATTCACCAAATCTTTCTATGATGGAGATTCGCGCCAAAGCTCGTCGATTGAAGCAACGCCATGATTTAAAGCTTGTCGTTATTGATTACCTCCAGCTGATGTCCTCTGGCAAGAAGGTCGAAAATCGCCAGCAAGAAGTCTCCGAATTCTCTCGCCAATTAAAGCTTCTTGCTAAAGAACTTAATGTTCCGGTAATCGCAATCTCCCAGCTAAATCGTTCACCAGAACAGCGCTCGGATAAGAAGCCAATGCTCTCTGATCTACGTGAATCTGGTTCGATCGAGCAGGATGCCGACGTAGTTATTTTGCTACACCGTGATGATTTATATGACCCACAGAATCGCTCTGGCGAAGCTGATCTAATTGTTGCTAAGCACCGTAATGGTCCTACCAAAGTTGTCACCGTTGCATCGCTACTTCACTTTGCAAAGTTTGCCGATATGGCACCTAAGTACACAACACCACAAGAAAAATTCGTTAAAGATAATTAATAGAGCTTCTCTATCTTTCCACTTTTAACATCATAAATAACACCGATTACTTCTATCCCTTTTGGTAAGAAGGGGAAAGATTTGATCCGGAGTACATCAACTTCCAGAGCTAATTTTTGATCGGTGACTGTTCTTATTTCAAGAGAACGAGTGTCGATACCAGAAGTTGCTTCAATCGCAGCGTGAACTTCTGCCTCGCTGCCACTTGCCATTCGACAATCAGTATGTGGCATTACCATTATTCGATTTACATTTAGTAAGTGGGTGGCTAGTACAAGAGTTCGCAAAACATCTTCCGTAACTCTAGCGCCGGCATTTCTTAGAATTTTGGCATCGCCAGGTTTCATTCCCACGACACCAAGGGGATCGATACGTGAATCCATACAAGTAACAATTGCTAGACCCTTTGCAGCGCGACCTGTTAATTCACTTGATTTAAAACGTTTCGCGAACTCTTCGTTTGCGGCGAAGATCTCATCAAAACTCAATGCCCAACTGCCTTCGTTCGGGCGCGATCTGCGATCACAATACCGACGATTACAACAACACAACCAATTAATTGAATGCCGTTAAGGCTCTCACTTAACCACCACCAGGCAATCATTCCGGCAAGAACAGGTTCAATCATGCCGAAGACGCTTGCGGTAGATGCGCTTAAAATCTTTAGTCCTGCTAATACAAATAAATATGGCGCGAGCGTTCCCATAATGATGATCCAAAGGACAAGTACCCAACCTGGAAGTGTCTGACCTTCAAATACGCCAAGTAGATTCATATCTTTACTTAGCGCTTCAAATGGATAATCCCAGATTGGGAAGAAAAATAGGAGCGCAAATGATGCGACGCCAAATCCCCATACCGAGATGGCGCCACTTGATTTTGTCTTGCTTAGATGATCTCCGATTAAGAAATATCCAGCTAAACAGAAAGCATCAAAGAAAGCTGCCATTAGGCCGACGCGATCAAGAGTTAGGCCATTCCAAATCTGGGTAATCATTAGTAAGCCACCGAGCGCTAAGACAATTGCATACCAGAGCCCATTTGGGACATGCTTCTTTAAGATGAAGCGTAGAAAGATCAAGATCCAGATTGGCGCGGTGAATTCAATTAGTAGCGCAACGCCGACATACATTCGTTCGATTGCAACAAAGTAGAGCGCTTGTACGAGAGCAACGCCAACAACGCCAAAGAGAAGTAACCAAGGGAGTTCGGCTTTAGTTGGTTTTAATTCGCGACGGCGGAAGATAATGAAAAAGGTAAAGAGGAGAAGAAATGCGCCACCAGTTCGAGCCTGGGTAAGTCGCCAAGCAGAGATGCTGTCGATTAGAACAATCTTGGAGACGATGCCATTAAAGGCAAAGAGCAAGGCCCCGATTAAGCAGTAGATCTCACCGCGGAGCTTTGTAAACACCGCGTAACCCTATCGGCTTTAGAAGGCGTTTTCTGAGACTGCCATGATTTCACCATCTTCGCGCTCAACAATTGCTCGCGTAGCGGTGATTAATGGCAAGAAGTTATGAACAAAGTATCGCGAAGCTGCAATCTTTCCTTCATAGAAATCTCTATCTTTTCCAGAAGCGCTACCAATCTTTGTCGCAGCGATATCTGCTTGACGAAGAAGTAACCAAGAAATAATTACATCGCCAACTGACATTAGAAGACGCGTGGTGTTAAGTCCACATTTGTAAATCTCATCAGGCTTCTCTTGGCTAGCCATCGCATGGGTAATTAATTGAGTAATAATCGCCTGGAGATCTTCTTGTGCTTTTCCAAGAGTCTTCTTCTCTTCGGCATTATTTCCACCACTTGCGACAAAGGCGCCAATCTCTTTGGAAAGCTTTGTTAGTGCGCGACCATTATCTTTGATGATTTTACGGAAGAAGAAATCAAGTCCTTGAATCGCAGTTGTACCTTCATACAAAGTATCGATTTTGGCATCACGGACATATTGCTCAAGTGGCCAATCCATGGTGAAACCAGATCCGCCAAATGTCTGTAGCGACTCGGTACCAAGTAAGGTCCACGCTTTTTCAGAGCCGTAACCCTTAACAATTGGAAGCAATAAATCATTTAGATGCTCTAGAGATTCGATCTCATCTTCGGATTTTCCTTCAGCTTTTGCAAGGAGAACTGCATCTTGAATTGAAGCGGTATAGAGAACCAGTGCGCGCATACCTTCGGCATATGCCTTTTGAGTCATCAATGAGCGACGAACATCTGGATGCTTAATGATTGTGACGCGTGGGCTAGCCTTATTTGTCATCTCTTTCATATCGCCGCCTTGGACGCGAGTCTTTGCATATGAAAGCGCCTGTTGGTAACCGGCAGAAAGCGTTGAAATTGCCTTAGTTCCTACCATCATGCGGGCAAACTCAATGATCTTAAACATCTGAGCGATGCCATCGTGAACTTCACCAAGAAGGTAACCAACAGCAGGTTCTTTCTCGCCAAGATTCATCTCACAGGTAGCAGAGACATTTAGTCCCATTTTGTGTTCAACATTTGTTACATAAACGCCATTTCGTTTTCCAAGCGCGCCAGTTTCAAAATCAAACATGAATTTTGGAATCAAGAATAATGAGAGGCCCTTTGTTCCTGGACCAGCACCTTCAGGTCGAGCCAGGACGAAGTGAATGATGTTTTCATAAATATCACCATCGCCAGAAGTAATAAATCGCTTAGTTCCAGTTATATGCCAAGTTCCATCTGGTTGTTGAACTGCTTTTGAGCGACCAGCGCCAACATCTGAACCAGCATCTGGTTCAGTTAACATCATTGTTGCGCCCCAAGCTTTATCAACCATGTGCTTTGCCAATTTCTTCTGTTGATCTGTGCCAAGGACATAAGCAACATGTGAAAAGGCAAAACCAGATGCATAAATATGTACTGCAGGATTTGAACCGAGAACCATTTCGGCAATTGCCCAACGAACTGATGGTGGAATTGCAGTTCCGCCAAGTTCTACTGGAACATCAATCTTGCCCCACTCACCATCAACATATGCTTTATAAGATTTTTTAAAACTCTCTGGCAACTTCACATCGCCAGTAGCTTTATTAAATTCAGTACCTTTGCGATCGCTTTCAATAAAAGAAGCCGCTAAATCATTTTCACAGAGTCGCTTAACTTCTTCGAGCATTCCCATCGCAGTTTCGCGATCGAGATCTGAATAGATGGATTTTCCTAAAATTGATTCGCGATCTAGGAGGTCAAATAGGCAGAACTCGATATCGCGGAGGTTCGCTATGTAATGGCCCATAAGGCAAGGATGCTACCCGCCAGTAACTTACGCAAGATGAGCACGCGAAAGGTGTAGGGTCGCCATCCATGTTGCTTAGCGATCGCGATATTGCCGCCGAGATAAAGAGCGGCCGGGTTCAAGTCGAGCCATTTGAGGCGAAGATGATTCAGCCCTCAAGCGTTGATGTCCGCCTCGACCGATTCTTCCGAGTCTTTGAGAATCATAAATATGAAGTTATCGACCCATCAGTTGAACAATCAGAGCTAACCCGCGAAGTCGCTGTTGCGCCTGATGACTTCTTTATTCTCCATCCAGGCGAATTTGTTCTCGCTTCAACTTATGAAGTTATAACTCTCCCAGATGACATCGCAGGTCGCCTCGAAGGAAAATCTTCACTTGGTCGACTCGGATTACTCACTCACTCAACTGCAGGTTTTATCGATCCTGGTTTTAGTGGGCATATCACCCTAGAACTTTCAAACGTTGCCAATCTTCCAGTCAAGCTCTATCCAGGAATGAAGATCGGCCAACTTTGTCTCATCAAACTCTCATCTCCTGCTGAGCATCCTTACGGTTCTGCAATCTATGGTTCTCGTTATCAGGGCCAGCGCGGACCAACTCCGAGCAAGTCTTGGTTTAATTTCCATAAAACAAATATTCAGTAGATTAGGGCCATGGACGCATCACTCTTAATCGTTATCGCAGTCGGACTCTTTATTGTCTATGCGATTATTCAATATAACCGATTGGTTAGATTGAATGTCCAAGTTGACGAAGCATTTGCGCAGATTGAAGTCCAATTAAAACGTCGCGCTGATCTGATTCCCAATCTTGTTGAGACTGTAAAGGGTTATGCATCCCACGAGCGAGAAGCGCTAGAGAAAGTTGTACAGGCGCGTGCGGCATCCACGACTGCATCAACTCTTCCGGCGATTGCGGCGGCAGATGGCGCTCTAACAAATGCGCTCCGCGGTTTGCTTGCAGTTGCTGAGGCTTATCCAGATCTAAAAGCATCAGCAAATTTCCTACAATTACAGGAAGAATTAGCGACCACAGAAAATAAGGTTTCCTTTGCTCGCCAGTTCTATAACGAGTCGGTTCGCACTTTAAATACAGCTGTAAAGACAATTCCAACTAGCTTCTTTGTAGGTCTTGCAAAGGTTGGAGCGCGCGAGTTTTACGAAGTTGATGATCCAGCTGCGCGTAACGCTCCTAACGTTAAGTTCTAATGGCTAATTTCCGCGCATTAGAGGCGGCAAATAAACGTAAGACTTTTGGCCTCCTCTTCTTTATGGGGTTATTAGTTTGGTTAATTGCATATGTTGCAATCTCAAGTTTTGGCGGAACTGGCGCTGGCGTTATTCCACTTGCAGTTGGAATCTCATTAATTAGCGTCTGGGGTTCTTATTACGCCTCAGATAAATTGGTTTTAAAGATGACCCGCGCAAAAGTCATCCAGGAGAGCGATAATCCAAAACTATTTAATTTAGTTCATGAAGTTTGTATTGCCTCTGGACTGCCGATGCCGAAGGTCGCAATCGTTGATGATCCTGCGCCAAATGCATTTGCAACTGGGCGCGATCCAAATCATGCCTTGATTGCATTTACAACGGGGCTACTTGATGTGATGGATCGTGACGAACTACAAGGAGTTGTGGCACATGAGATGTCACATGTTGCTAATCGAGATACTTTAGTTTCGGCAATTGCTGCAACAACTGCAGGAATCGTTGCCCTAATTTCCGATATTTTGATGAGAATGCTCTGGTTCGGCGGCGGCAGAAATAGAGATCATGGCGGAAATCAGATGCCAATCTTTCTTGCAATCATTCCATTAATACTGGCACCTCTTGCGGCAACGCTTTTGAAAGCTGCAATCTCTAGAAAACGAGAAGCGCTGGCTGATGCAACTGCAGTTTCCTTTACAAGAAATCCAGCAGGGCTACGTGCTGCACTTGAAGTTTTAGCCCGCGATAACACTGTTGTTCAAGCTAGATCTAGCGCGGTTGCTCATATGTATATCGAATCGCCACTTGATGCTTCTGCTGCGTCAAGATTATTTGCTACTCATCCACCTATTCAAGAGCGAATTGAAACTCTACGAAGAATGGAATCGAACCCTAGCCAGTAATTAATCGGAACCCATTAATTGCGATAATTCCGATGGCAACTGCAATACCAAGAGGACGTCTTGGAACTACCGAAACTAATTTTGCAGCAAAAGGCGCCATCAACATACCGCCGAGGGCTAAACCGCCTACTGCTCCCCAGTTAATATCAATTCTGGCGATATTTACTAAGAAACCGATACTGGCGCAGACTGCAACAATAAATTCTGAAGCGCTTACAGTTCCAATAATTTTTCTTGGTTCATGTTCAGTTGTGGCAAGGAGAGTTGGAGTAACGATTGGCCCCCAACCGCCACCACCTGATGCATCGACAAAGCCACCGGTTGCGCCAAGAAATGTTAAATAACGTGGGTTATTTATCTCGGCAAGATTAGCTTTGATCGTTGTTTGAAATACATTGCGATATAAAAGTACGAATCCAAGTAATAACAAGATTGTCGAGATAAAGATTTTGCCGCCTGATAAATCAATAGAAGATAGAAATGTTGCGCCAGCAAAAGCGCCAATGCCACCAGGTATTGCAAGTTTCTTTAAGATTTCATAATCAACATTGTCGCGATGCCAATGTGAAACACCAGAAGCAAGTGTGGTTCCGATTTCTGCAGCATGGACAGCAGCTGATGCCACAGCGGCAGATGTGCCTAAAGTTAAAAGAAGTGTGGAGCTAGTAAGTCCGAAACCCATTCCAAGAGTGCCATCGATTAATTGGGCGATGGAGCCAGCAAGTGCGAAAAAGAGCCAATTCACAGAATTTCATTGATCAACTTCTCAACGTTGATCGAAATTTCCTCCGTTCCATCGAGGACCAATTCTGCATCGGTTGGTGGCTCATAATCTTGACCGACTCCTGTGAGATTAGGCAATGAACCTGATTTCGCCTTCTTATATAGGCCCTTTGGATCACGCTCTGCACATACTTCAGCTGGAGTTTTCACCCAGACTTCAACAAATTCGCCATCGCCAAATAACTCGCGAGCATGATCGCGATCAACTTTAAATGGGCTTACTAAGGCAACAATTACGACAAGTCCAGCATCAACCATTAACTTGCCAACTTCTGCAACACGCCTGACATTTTCTGCGCGATCTTCTTTAGTGAAACCTAGATCTTTATTTAAGCCAAGTCGTAGATTATCGCCATCCAAAATATAACTATGAACACCGGATGCAAATAATTTCTTCTCAAGGGCATTTGCAATAGTTGATTTTCCAGAACCAGATAATCCGGTCATCCAGATCAACTTGGCGCGTTGTCCTTTCTGTTTTGCACGTGCCGTCTTATCAACTTCATAATCATGTTTAGTGATATTGGTAGCGCGGCGGAGCGCATGGACAACCATTCCGGCACCGACAGTTCCTAAAGTAACGCGATCTACTAAGACAAAATTTCCAGAGTTACGATCATCAGAATATTTTGTAAGTGGAATTGGCGCATCAGTGGCAATCTCGACTAAACCAATCTCATTCATACCAAGAGTTCGGGCTGATTCCTGAGAACCTTCAGTGATATTTAACCGATGGCGAATCGTTGTAATCGTTGCTGGAACCATGCCAGAACTATTTACCAAGTAATACGAACGGCTGCTAATAAGTTCTGATTCACCTAGCCAAACTAGATTTGCAGAGAATCTATCTGCCGGATTTGTGTAGTTATCAGCTTTCTCAATGTAGTCACCACGTGTTGCATCAATATCCGGTTCGAGAACCATTGTCACAGCTTTACCTGCAGGAGCGCTCTCGATATCGCCATCAAAAGTTACTAACTTCGCTAATTTAGCTCTCCGTTCGCTCGGGAGAACAACTACATCATCACCGACCTTGAACTCACCTTGGGAAATAGTGCCGGAGACGCCTCGGAAATTATCGGCTCTAGAAATTAGCTGAACACATAATCTGGAATGGGCCGAATCCTCACTCTTATCTCGCCAATTTTGAATCTCATCCAGAAGTGATTTACCACTGTACCAAGATAAGTTATCGGTTTTATAAGTCACATTGTCGCCAGCGAGTGCGCTTACTGGCACATAAATAATTTCTTTAATAGCTAAGCGTTGAACTGTTGGTTGGAGATCTGCGACTAGTTGATCGAAAACTTTCTTATCAAAGCCAAGTGCATCAAGTTTATTTATCACGACCATAATCTGCTTGACGCCCATCAATGAACAGATTGTTAAGTGACGGAGAGTCTGTGGTCGAATCCCTCGCGTTGCATCAACAAGTACCAGGGCAATATCAGCGCGCGATGCGGCAACTGCCATATTTCTTGTGTACTGCTCGTGACCTGGTGCATCTGCAATTATTAAACGTCGACCATCTAGTAATGACATAGATCGGTATGCAACATCGATAGTAATTCCTTGTTCGCGCTCAGCTTCTAAACCATCAGTCAATAAACTAAAATCAATTTCGCCAGCTGGAATTATTGATCCAGGGCGCCTAGTTTTCTTTGTTGCATCCAATGTGTCATGCGGAACCGAATCTGTTTCAACTAACAATCGCCCAATAAGTGTGCTTTTGCCATCATCAACGCTGCCACATGTAACTAAGCGAACTATTGCAGGGGTTGCCATTAGAAATACCCCTCGCGCTTCTTCTTCTCCATCGAATCTTCATTTTCGCCATCAATTAATCTGGTAGCGCGTTCACTAAGTTTTACACCAGTAACTTCCTCAACAACTTCATCCAGAGTTGTTGCAGTTGATTCAACTCCTGCGGTTAATGGATAACAACCAAGGGTGCGGAAGCGAACCATCTTCATCTCTGGCTTTTCGCCATCTTTTAGCGGGTATCGCTCATCGTCAACCATGATCCATTGCGTGCCACGTTTTACAACTGGACGTTCTTTTGCAAAATAGAGTGGATTTACATAGATATTTTCTAACTTGATATAGCTCCAGATATCTAATTCAGTCCAATCAGAGATTGGAAAGACTCGCATAGTTTGCTCGGGAAGAATTCTTGTGTTGTAGGTTCGCCATAATTCAGGACGCTGTTGACGTGGATCCCAACGATGACCTGCTTCGCGTACTGAGAAGATGCGCTCTTTAGCTCTGCTTCGCTCTTCATCACGACGTGATCCACCTATTGCGGCATCAAAACCATATTTATCAAATGCTTGCTTTAGCGAGACCGTATTCATAACTCGGATGTATTCAGAGATGCCATGGCTAAATGGCGTAATTCCCGCCGCGACTCCTTCTTCATTGATATGCGCAATCAAATTTAGATTATGCATCTTTACTACTTCATCGCGAAACGAGATCATCTCTTTGAAATTCCATGTGGAATCGACATGTAGCAACTTAAAGGGAATTGGTGCTGGGTAGAAAGCCTTTCGGGCTAAGTGGAGGATTACTGTGGAATCTTTTCCAATTGAGTAAAGCAGCACCGGATTCTTAAATGCCGCAGCAGTTTCTCGGAGAATCTCAATAGATTCATTCTCGAGTGCGCGGAGAATTTCCGGAGAGCTTTTCACTTTTTAATCCTACTTGGCTTAGTTGTGAGTTCTAACTTTCCAAGGGAAAGAAAAGCTTAAATTTGGCGCCTTTTCCTAAATCTGAATCTACTGTGACGCTGCCACCATGTGCGCGCATCACAGCATCAACTATGGAGAGCCCTAAACCTGTTCCCTCGCTGCCATTGCGAGTACGAGATGGATCAGCTCGATAGAAACGTTCGAAAATTCGCTCTTGATCGGCTTTTGATAAACCAGGTCCATTATCGCTAACAACTAGCTCAACACCATTTGGTAACAGCAAAATTGAAATTTCTACCTCCGTTCCTTCTGGAGTATGAGTTCTGGCATTGGCCAATAAATTAGTAAGAACTTGATGAATCCGCATCGAATCACCAAGTACAAATACATCAGAGCCTGGGAATTGATAATTGAAGATATGTTTTGGTCCAGCAGCTTTTGCAGAGGCGACAGCTTCGGTCACCAAAGTTTTCAGATCAACTGGTTCAAATTCCATCTCACGTGATTGATCAAGCCTTGCCAAAAGCAATAAGTCTTCTACCAAAGTAGACATACGAATCGATTCTTGTTCAATGCGGCGGATCAATTCCCCGGTTTTCTCCTCGCCTTTTACCGCGCCTTGACGATGTAATTCCGCGAAACCTCTAATTGCTGTAAGTGGGGTACGTAATTCATGTGATGCATCGGCAACGAAGCGACGCAATTTTTCTTCGCTTGCTGTCCTTACTGCAAAAGATTCTGCAATTCGCGAAAGCATCTGGTTTAACGCCCAATTTAAGCGACCGACTTCTGTATCGCTCCGTGCATCCGGCAATCGAGCTGTGTAATCACCTTTTGCGAAAGCTTCAGCTGTTTCTTCAACAGCTGTTAACGGTCGAAGCGAGATTCTAATTATTCGCCGAGCAATCAACGCTAAGAAAAGTAGAACAACAAATCCGACAGCAAAGAAGAGAAAGCGGAGCTGATTAATAGATTTCTTAACACCATCAAGCGAAACGGCGGTAATAACGCTGCCGATTTCACCGGGAAGAACTCTTGCTAGCGCCCGATATTCGCTCTCATTTGCGCCCTTTAAAGTAAAGGGTTTATCGCCAAATGCTTTTACTTCCGCTACGGAAAGTCCACTTATTACAGTCTGTACTTGTTGTGGACTTTGTGCACCGCCCAAAGTACCCATTACCAAACCATCTTTATCGAGCAAACTAATACTGATTTCAGATGGAACTTCTCGGATTGGTTCGAAAGGTTGAAATAACGGAGCATTTTCAGCCGATTCATTATCTTCGCTATAAATTCCGGCGCGATCTAGCCGCATTACCGATGTTGTAGATGTTGTTGCGAGTTGTGCATCAACTTGTGCAATTAAGAAAGTGCGAAATGCGGTCTGTGCTGCAAAATCAGATCCAGAAATACCAAGTGCACCTAGAACTACAACTCCTAGAACCAATCGATTTCGAAGGCTCCACTGCCCTGGGGCAGGCTTAAACTTTCGAAAAGGCTGATTCACAAGGCTAGGTTAAACCTATTTCGTTGCAGGTAAGCGGAGTCGATATCCAACGCCACGAACTGTGTGTATCAACGCTGGTTCATAGATATCAATCTTCTTACGAAGGTATGAGACATATGTTTCGACAATGCCAGCATCGCCACGGAAGTCGTACTGCCAGACATGATCAAGAATCTGTGACTTTGAAACAACACGATCTGCATTAATCATCAGATAACGAAGCAGAGTAAATTCAGTAGGTGAGAGATCGATTAGATTTCCAGCGCGACGAACTTCATGTGTCGCTTCATTTAATTCAAGATCAGCAAAGCGAATCTTCTCTTCATCAAGTGGTGATGTAATCACGCCAGTACGTCGGAGAAGTGCGCGCAGACGTGCAACTAACTCTTCTAAACTAAATGGCTTTGTTACATAATCATCGCCACCAAGAGTTAAACCTTTAATCTTGTCATCAGTTGAATCTTTAGCAGTTAAAAATAGAACTCCAACCTCTTGTCCGCTTTCACGGAGTTGGCGACAAACTTCAAAACCATCAAGATCCGGCAACATCACATCAAGAATTAGTGCATGTGGTTTGAACTCTTCGGCGACGCGGAGGGCTTCTGCACCTGAAGCCGCGGTGCGAACTTCGAAACCAACAAAACGCAGACTCGTAGTGATTAACTCACTGATGCTCTTCTCATCATCGACTACGAGAACGCGTTGCACTGCAACTTCGTTCTCTTTGCTCATGGTGGGCTCTTTCTCGAGGGTAGCTGCTGAATTCATGGCGCGATGATTACGAGTGAACCTTAGAACTTCCTGAGAACGAACTAGAAGTCAGCCCTAAATTCACAGCCGTGGATAAGGCTGTGGAGAATTACAAGGATGTAATTAGCGCCAGCGAGTGGCGAGCGAGAAGCCAACGCCGATAAAGCTAAATCCGATGATCAAGTTCCAGAGACCGATATCAGGAATCGGGTATTCAGTCTGAGAGATATAAAAGGTAACGATCCAAGCCAGACCAAGTAGAAATGCGCCAACCATTACCGGGGCGAGCCAGCGTGGGCTCTCCATCGGGATTGGATTTACCGCCGCAAGATCTTGGGCAGGACGGTTATCTTTCTTCTTCTTGCGAATCCGTGACTTAGGCATGGCGGGAGATTACACGAGAGGATGAGGGAGTGGGAACAGTAAAGATATTGGTCGTCGACAATTACGACTCCTTTGTCTTTAACTTGGTCCAGTACCTACAGCAACTTGGCGCCGAGTGCACAGTCGTCCGAAATGATGAAGTGGATGCAGTAGAGGCCGATAAATATCACGGAGTTTTGATTTCTCCAGGGCCTGGAACTCCAGAAGCTGCTGGCGTTTCGATGGCAATGATTAAACGCGTTGCCGAAAATAAAAAACCATTACTGGGTGTCTGTCTCGGCCATCAAGCAATCGCAACTGCTTTCGGTGCAACAGTTGATCGCGCCCCCGAGTTATTACATGGCAAGACTTCACAAATTTCTCATGAGAACTCTGGCGTCTATCAAGGAATACCAACCCCATTTACTGCAACTCGTTATCACTCTCTTGCAATTAAAGAAGAGACTTTGCCGAGCGAGCTAGAAGTAACAGGTCGCAGCGAAACCGGAATTGTGATGTCAGTGCAACATAAAGAACTCCCAATTTTTGGTGTGCAATTCCATCCAGAGTCTGTGATGACTGAGCATGGACATTTACTTCTTGCCAACTGGCTCGTTGAATGTGGAATGAGTGATGCAGTAGAGCGCGCAAAAGGTTTAGCGCCAATCACTTATTAACTATTTGAATTTATTGTAATTGTTACTGAACTTCCAATAATTTTTGTTTCACCAGCGCTTGGCGCTTGAGCCAAAACAACACCAATTGGCTGATTGGCATCGAAGGCAGTTACAGTTCTGACTAAGAAACCGGCCTGAGTAAGAATTGTCTTAGCTTCAATCTCAGTCTTTCCAATCAAATTCGGGACCTGAACATTTCCGCTTGC
>CAZCQR010000012.1:0-4337 GCA_964500885.1 uncultured Clavibacter sp. | reverse complement strand
GCTTGACCACCTGTTGCTTGTTCTGGCGAGAGATACTGTGCGGTTCCAACAATGTTCCAAGTACTTGTAAGAGTTGCACCAGCATCTGCGAGCGCTCTAGCAATTCCGAAATCCATAACTTTTACTTCGCCAGTTTCAGTAATCATGATATTTCCTGGCTTGATATCGCGATGGACTATGCCATTCTTATGAGAATAAGCGAGCGCATTTAAAATTCCTTCGGTAATTTCAATGGCGCGATCAAATAACAATCTATCGCCATGATGAAGAATTTCGCGGAGCGTCTTTCCTTCTACGTACTCCATAACTATGTAAGGCATAACTCCGCTAGTAGTTTTTTCTTTTCCGGAGTCATATACAGCAACAATTCCTGGGTGGTTCAAAGCAGCAACTGAAAGCGCCTCTTTATTAAAGCGAGTGATGAATGCTGGATCTCTCGCTAGATCACTTCGAAGAATCTTTACTGCAACTTCGCGATGCAATCTTGTGTCATCAGCTAAATAAACATCGGCCATCCCACCGGTACCGATCATCGGTCCTAACTCGTAACGATCGCCTAGTTTCCGCTTCATTGCGCGGCTCCAATAAAGGTAATTGGTAATTCTGCTTTTTCATCACCGATACGTACCGCTACCACCGTGACATTATCTGGAGCGCCGTTCTTATAAGTAAGGTCAATTAACGAATTCACAGAATCTTGTAAGTTATCGGTAAAGGTGGCAAGAATCTTTCCTTCGTCGACAACATTGGTAAGTCCATCGCTGCAGACAAAGTAAATATCACCAATTTCAACCGGGAACTTGAGCAGGATCGGCTCAATATTCATCTTCCCCATCAAGGCTTGGGTAAGGAATGAACGTTGGGGATGATCGGCTACTTCATCTGGCGTAATTCGACCTTGATCAATTAACTCCTGAACAACTGTGTGATCATGGCTCAACTGTGTGATTTTTTTGCCGCGAATCCGATAAGCCCTGGAATCTCCAATATGCAATAACGAGATTTGCTCTCCGGTTAGAAAGAACGATGTAAATGTCGTTCCCATGCCAGCAAGTTCAGGTTTTTGAATTGTTAAATCTTGAATTGCGCTATCCATATCAATTAGCGAAGTTCGCAATAGATCATCACGTGAATCGCTATCAATTTCTGGACTTGATAAAACTGGAAGCAAATCTGCAAAGGTTTTAACAACAATCTTTGATGCAATCTCGCCACCGGCATAACCACCCATGCCATCGGCAACCGCAATTAAATTACTTGCAAATAATCCTGAATCTTCATTTCCATCTCGGTGCAATCCCAACTCAGATCGCCAAGCGATTGTGCTGAAGTGAAAATTGCGGCTCACAATCGGTAAGCCTAACGCTATCCTTACGCAGTGAAGAGGTACGCATATTTAGGCCCAAGCGGCACATTTACGGAAGCTGCACTGCGTACCGTCGCAAATTCGCAAGATTCACTAACCCCGTTTTCAAATGTAACCGCGGCTCTTGATGCGGTTAGAACCGGGAAAGCCGACTTAGCACTTGTCCCGATTGAGAATTCGATTGAAGGAGTTGTTGCAAGAACGCTTGATGAATTAGCTATTGGAGATCCACTAGTTATTTATGGCGAAACAACTCTTTCCGTCACATTTGCACTGTTAACTCGAAAAGGCCAAGGCGATATCAAAAAGATTGCAACCCATCCTCATGCAGAAGCCCAATGCCGCGCCTATATTGCAAAACATCATCCAACCGCTGAAATTATTTCGACATCTTCAACTGCAGCCGCTGCCGAAGCGTTAAGTAAAGGCGATTTTGATGCTGCTATCGCTGCACCAAATGCGGCAGAAACTTATGGCTTAACAATTCTTGCCAACGATATTGGTGATAGCAGCGAAGCAGTAACTCGCTTTGTATTAGTTGGAAAACCAGGATCAGTGCCAGCTCCGACAGGACATGATCGAACATCACTCGCCGCATTTATCGGCGCTGATCATGCTGGTGCGCTACTTGAAGTTTTGACTGAGTTTGCAGTACGCGGCGTCAATCTAACTTTTATTCAATCTCGGCCAACTGGACGAGAACTTGGCCATTATCACTTCATCATTGATGCAGAGGGCCATATCAATGAAGAACGAGTTGGCGATGCGTTGATGGGACTTCGTCGCATCTGTGAAGATGTTAGATACCTTGGTTCTTATCCAAGAGCGGATAAAATTGCGCCAACTACAACTAAATCAGCAACTGACTCTGCATTTAAAGCTGCAGATAATTGGTTGGCCGAGGTGCGATCTGGGAAGAAAATATGATTGATGTAAAAGTAATTCGTGAAAATCCAGATTTAGTTCGCGCCTCGCAAAAAGCGCGCGGTGAAAGCGTTGAATTAGTTGACCAAGTTTTAGCTGCAGATGAAGTAAGACGTAATGCAATAGTTGAATTCGAAGCGCTCCGTGCTGAACAGAACACACTCTCAAAATCTGTCGGTAGCGCTAAAGGTGATGAGAAGACTGCGCTACTAGAAAGCGCTAAAGCCCTTGCGGCAAAAGTGAAAGAAGCAGATGCCAAAAAGAGCGCCAGCGAAGAGGCATTTCGTAATCTGGCACTTGGTATTTCAAATCTAGTTGACCCAAGCGCCCCTATTGGTGGCGAAGCAGATTTTAAGGTCTTAGAAGAAATAGGTACGCCGCGCAAATTTGAGTTTGAACCAAAAGATCATGTCGAACTTGGAAAGATTCTTGGCGCAATAGATGTGGAACGCGGCGCCAAAGTATCTGGCGCTCGTTTCTATTATTTAACCGGCGTCGGTGCGCTCTTGGAGCTAGCGCTTGTTAATTATGCAATTCAGATGGCCACTAAGGCTGGCTTCACACCAATGATTCCCCCAGTACTTGTAAAGCCGGCAGCGATGGAGGGAACTGGATTCCTTGGTCAAGCTGCTGAAAATGTTTTCCATTTAGAAGAAGATGATTTCTATTTAGTTGGTACAAGTGAAGTTCCACTTGCGGCTTATCACATGGATGAAATCTTAGATATCAATAAATTACCGCTGCGTTACACCGGTTACTCACCATGCTTTAGACGAGAAGCTGGTTCGTACGGAAAAGATACGCGTGGGATTATCAGAGTCCATCAATTTGAGAAAGTTGAAATGTTCTCTTTCTGTAAACCAGAAGATGCAGTTGCTGAACACCAAAGATTGCTTGCCTGGGAGAAAGATTTCCTAAACGCTATGGAGATTCCGTATCGAGTAATTGATGTTGCAACTGGAGATCTTGGTTCTAGCGCAAACCGTAAATTTGATTGCGAAGCATGGATTCCAACACAGAATGCTTATCGTGAAGTAACTAGCACATCTAATTGTTCTGAATTTCAAGCACGCCGTTTAAATGTGCGAGTTAAAGGCGAAAATGGAACTTCTCCAGTCGCAACGCTCAATGGAACTTTAGTTGCCGTCCCACGAATGATTGTCGCGATTTTAGAGAATCACCAGCAAGCAGATGGTTCTGTAATTGTGCCAAAGGCGCTCCAACCCTATTTAGGTACTGATCGCTTTTCACCGGTGGCGTAATTGAGCGCACTTACTCGACGCCCTAAATTAATTGCAACAGATCTTGATGGCACCATCGTCCCGCATTACAGCGGAATCTCAGATCGAACTAAGAATGCATTTTTTGCAGCGCATGCTGCAAATATTGAAATTTATTATGTGACTGGCCGGCCACCGCGATGGATGAAAGATATTGCAGAAACCTTTCCATTTGGAAAGGGCATTTTGGGTAACGGAGCACTCCTTTATGACATCCATAAAGAGAAAGTTTTGGAGGAGTGGTTAATCCCAGTTGAGAATCAGATTGAAACGGTAAATAAGTTACGTCGAGCAATTCCAACCGTATCTTTTGCAGTAGAACGTCATAACCACTTTCATCGAGAGAAACTCTATGTACCGCGCTGGGATGTAGGTATGGATAACGAGGGTGTTCATGACATCACAGAGATCATGACTGAACCTGCGGCAAAAATGCTGGCGAGATGTTCGAGTCAAGAATTAACTTCAGATGAAATGTTGGAGATCGCGCTTCGCGAGCTCGATGGAATCACCACCGTTACACATTCCAATTCTCATGATTCGTTATTAGAAATTAATGCCTTTGGCGTTTCTAAAGGATCGACGCTTGCCAAGATGGCTGAACGTCATGGGTTTAGCGCTGATGAGGTTGTCACCTTTGGTGATAATCCAAATGATTTCACTATGCTCTCTTGGGCCGGCAGATCATGGGCAATGAGTGATGGCCATCCAGAAGCTGTAAAACATGCAAAGGGAGTTGCCGAACCTCATACCGATGATGGCGTTGC
>CAZCQR010000011.1:0-21138 GCA_964500885.1 uncultured Clavibacter sp. | reverse complement strand
AGTTTGGCATAGGCCGATGGCTTCGCGCCTTCCATTTCGCTATAGGCAATTCTGACCGCAATTTCAATTGCATCAATTAGTCGTTCGAGAGGAATATCGCGGTCAATAGTGAGAGCTTCAAGTACTTTCATATCAACATTCATTTATCTCGCCCCTATTTCTCTTCTTTGGGTCGATTGAATTCAATCTGAACCTGAGCTCGTTTTATGCTTTCAAAATCAAATATCGCATCATCAATTCTTACTTTTCCGGTATTCACTTCGGCGATTCGCCCAGAAATCTCTTTATCTTCCTTAGTTAAAATCTTCACCAATCTGCCAAGATTTTTTCGCCAGTGACGTAATTCTGTTAGTGGTCTATCTATGCCAGGTGAAGTCACTTCAAGAGTAAAAGGTGAATCCCCAAGACCGGAGTAATCATCGAGTTGAGCGGATATTGCCCTAGAGAGACTTGCGACTTCATCAAGATTTGGGTTCCGCTCTTCACCATCAACTATTACTGAAATCTGGCGGCGGCGACCAAGTGGAGTTACTTTTACTTCTTCCAAAATGAAGCCAGCTTTTTGCACCAGCGGATCAAGTAGCTCTCTTAATTCAAATACTAAAGACATTGCCTCGACCTACTTATTCATTTGTTTTGAAGTTTTGGGGTGGGAATACTAACTCGTAATTACTTTAAAGGAAAGTGTCGACGACTAGGCGGGCGATTAATAGGGCGGTCGCAAAGAGAAAGACTTTCCGAATCAAATTTGACCCACCTCTAATTGCCAACTTGGCACCAATTAATCCCCCTATGACATTTCCAACCGCCATCGTTAATCCCAGCATCCACATAATCTTTCCTGATAAGCCAAAGATCAAGATCGCGCCAATATTTGTAGAGAGATTTACTATTTTAGTAGTGACTGTAGCTTCAAGAAAAGCGTATCCAAGTAATCCAACGAGGATTAACATTAAGAAAGTTCCGGTACCCGGACCGAAAATTCCGTCATAAAAACCAATAGCTAAACCGAAGAAGATAGCGGTTATGCCGTTCTTTCGATTATCCGTAGATTTATTTTCAACCAGTCCCAAATCTTTTTTTATAAGTGTATAAGTAAATACTCCGATAAGAGCTATCAAGATAATTGGCCGAAAGGCTTCCATTGGAATTAATGTTGCGACCCGGGCCCCAAGTGCCGAGCCTATAAATGCTGGAATCGCCATCAATATTGCAATCCGGAGATTAGGACGCAACCTTCTTAAATAAGTGATTGTTGCGGTAGCTGTTCCTAGCGAAGACGGCAGCTTGTTCGTTCCCAGAATTACTGAAGGTTGCGTATTAGGCAAGGCCACCAATAATGATGGAAGTTGAATTAATCCACCACCACCAGCTATCGAATCAACTAGACCTGCAAAAGCTGATGCGCATACTAAAAAGAGAACGAACTCGAGCTCCACTATTTAAAGATACCGACCAAATATGAAAGTGCTTCATCAATTGGAACTTCGCTCTTAGATCCCGATTTACGATCTCGCACTTCAATTTTGCCGTCAGCTAGTGATTTACCAACAATAACAATGACTGGATTCCCAATTAACTCTGCATCCTTAAATTTAACCCCAGGGCTCGCCTCTCTGCGATCATCTAGCATTACAGAGATTCCTTTATCCTCCAACTGTTTTGCTAACTGTTCTGCAAATTCAAATGGCTTCTCCTCTTTGCCCGTAGCAACCAAATGAACTTTTGCAGGTGCAACTTCAGCTGGCCAAAGAAGTCCTAATTCATCGTGGCTCTGCTCAGCGATTGCAGCAACGGCTCTGGAGACACCAATTCCATATGAACCCATGGTTACAACGCGCGACTTGCCCTCGCTATCTAGAACTGTCAGCTCGAGCGCATCCGCATATTTCCGACCTAATTGGAATATATGACCGATTTCTATCGCTCGATCAATGACGATAGGTGCTTCGCATTTAGGGCAAGCATCGCCTGCTCGAACTTCTGCAGCTTCGATATACCCATCAACTTCAAAATCTCGACCATACGTTACATATCTTGCATGTCTATTCTTAACATTCGCGCCAGTAATCCAATGTGAGCCAGGAGTTATTCGAGGATCTGCATAAAGTTTCAAGCCGAATCGCTTTGCATCTTGTGGTCCTACATAACCTTTAACTAGCTCTTTTCGTTTTGCAAAATCTTCATCTTCAAACAAACGTAGTTCTTTCACACCTGAAAGATTCGCCTCCACGCGCTTTAAATCTACTTCGCGATCACCTGGAACCAGAATACAAATAGGCTCTCCATCTGCAATCAATAAAACATTTTTTAAGGTATCGCTTGCCGAAATATTTGCTTGATACTTCTTATTCATAACTTCGACTAACGAATCAATTGTTGGCGTATCTGGTGTATCGAGAATCTCAATTGCAGGCGGAGTTTCACTCTTTGCAGATGCAACTTTTGTCGTCATCGCTTCAACATTTGCCGCATAGCCACATTTCTCACAGAGCACATAAGTGTCTTCACCTGTTGTGCAAGGCGCTAAGAATTCTTCAGATTTTGATCCGCCCATTGCGCCAGCCATCGCAGATACGATGTTGTATTTCAGACCAAGTCGATTAAAGGTCTCAATATAGGCATCACGATGCTTCTGATAGGAAGCTTCTAGCCCTGCATCATCTATATCAAAAGAGTAGGAATCCTTCATAACAAATTCGCGACCACGGATAATTCCGCTTCTTGGACGCGCCTCATCTCGATATTTAGTTTGTATTTGATAAATATGTAATGGCAAATCTCGGTAGGACGAATACTCGCCTTTCACCATCAGCGTAAACATCTCTTCATGGGTTGGACCAAGAAGATAATCAGCACCTTTTCGATCTTTTAATCGGAAGAGTGTTGGACCGTACTCATCCCATCGACCTGTCTTCTCATAAGCATCGCGAGGAAGAAGTGATGGGAAGTGAACTTGTTGGAAGCCAGCTCGATCCATTTCTTCTCGAACAATTTGCTCAACATTTCTAAGGACAATGACACCGAGCGGTAACCAGGAGAATATTCCTGCTGCGATTGGGCGGACGTAGCCGGCTCTTACTAGCAATCTATGGCTAGCAACTGTTGCATCTGATGGATCATCACGTAAGGTGCGCAAAAAGAGTGATGACATTCGCAACATGGTGCTAAGCCTATCTAATTACTTAACTGTTACAGATGGTTCGCCTGATGAAACTCCAGCCGCTTCCATCTCTTCTGCGATCTTCATTGCCTCTTCAATCAAAGTTTCGACAATTTGCGCTTCAGGTACTGTCTTTATGACTTCGCCCTTTACAAATATTTGTCCTTTGCCATTTCCAGATGCAACACCAAGATCAGCTTCTCTCGCTTCTCCTGGGCCATTAACAACACAGCCCATGACGGCAACTCGAAGTGGAACTGTCATTCCCTCTAAACCTGCTTGCACTTTCTCCGCTAAGGAGTAAACATCGACTTGAGCTCTGCCACAAGATGGACAGGAAACTATTTCAAGTTTACGTTGTCGTAAATTCAAAGATTCTAGAATAGAGATTCCAACTTTTACTTCTTCAACTGGAGGAGCAGATAATGAAACTCGGATTGTGTCACCGATTCCTTCGGATAAAAGTATGCCAAAGGCCGTCGCAGATTTAATAGTTCCTTGAAAAATAGGACCGGCTTCAGTAACTCCGAGATGCAATGGATAATCACACTTTGACGCAAGAAGACGATACGCCTTAACCATAGTTACTGGGTCGTGGTGCTTCACTGAAATCTTGATATCAGTGAATCCATGTTCTTCAAATAAACCAATCTCCCAGAGTGCGGATTCAACTAGCGCTTCAGGTGTGGCCTTGCCATATTTTGCAAGAAGTCTTGGATCTAGCGATCCGGCATTAACGCCAATTCGAATTGGAATTCCGGCATCGCCCGCTGCTTTAGCTACTTCCTTAACTTTGTCATCGAATTGCTTGATATTTCCAGGATTGACTCGGACACCTGCGCATCCCGCATCAATGGCGGCAAAAATATATTTTGGTTGAAAATGAATATCTGCAACAACTGGAATCTGTGATTTCTTTGCAATCTGACTTAAGGCATCGGCATCATCTTGACTCGGCACCGCAACTCGAACTATCTGGCAGCCAGAAGCAGTCAACTCTGCAATCTGTTGCAAGGTTGAATTAACGTCGGCAGTTACTGTGGTGCACATGGATTGAACGCTGACTGGGGCATCGCCACCAACTAGGACATTGCCTAGCTTTAATTGCTTCGTTTTGCGACGCGGCGCCAATGTCGGAAGTGGTGCTTGTGGGATGCCGAGGTCGACCATGTCCCTATTCTGCCTTACGAGTTATAGTTGCTCAAATGAAACCATGGCTCATAGTCGGATATCTTGTAATCGCGATACTTTTGATTACCTGGGTCTACGGGATCTAAATCCTTAGATATTCAAGTTAATTGGATTGAAAATATCCGCAATTAATAAGAGTACAGTCAGGAAAATCAACAGTATCAAGACCACAGCTGTAATCGGCGTCAGTTTCTCAACATCCACTTCTTCAGGCTCTGCTCTGCCACGTAAACGGTAGACCTGTCTTCTAAATCCTTCATAAATGGCAATCGCCATATGGCCACCATCTAGCGGCAAGATTGGAAGTAAATTAAAGATTCCCACAAATATATTTAGGGATGCAACGATCAAAATAAATGTAGCAAGTTTTTCACTTGTGGTTAGGTTTCTGCTTGAAACGGTCTCACCGGTGGCGCGAGCTACGCCAACAATTCCTACTAATCCATCAGAGTTTCGCTCTTCGCCAAGAAAAGTCTGGCCAAATAGAGAAGGGATTTGTGCTGGCAGATTTACTAGCGCTTTTACCGATCCAGCAATTAGATCACCAGTGGCAGCAAAGGATGAATTTATTGCTGATATTGGGTTGGCACGAACTAAACCGTACTGATTAATAATGCCGAGATAACCGCGCTCTTGGCCCTCAATATTTCTTGCGGCAAGTTTTACTTGGATAGAGAACTCACTTTCACCTCGCTCAACAATCAAAGTTATTTCTTTATCTGCCGAATCGCGAAGAATTGGAGAGATATCTTCCCAATCTAAATCTCGTTGACCATTTACTCCGACAATTCGATCGCCAGCAACAAGCCCAGCTGATTTTGCGGGAGAAATTGGGTCGGCTTCGGTGCATTGACTTGCCTTTGGAACACAGGGCACAACTTCGGAGATAACTGGGAGTGCTCTGGCGACGCCAACTCCGCTAAATAGAATAAACAAAAGAAGAATTCCCAGGACAAAATGTAAGAATGATCCCGCTCCCGAAACGATAAGTTTTTGATGAGTCTTCGCTCTGAAATAAGCGCGTTCTTGCACTTCCGGTGGCAATGCTTCGCGAGGTGACATTCCTGAAATTCGACAATAGCCGCCGGCAGGAATCGCTTTAATGCCAAATTCAGTTTCGCCGCGTTGCGTCGACCAGAGACGTTTCCCAAATCCAAGGAAAAATTCGGTAACTCGCATTCCGTATCGCTTGGCGGTTATGTAATGACCGAACTCGTGGACCATCACCGAAAAAAGAAGTGCGATTATGAAAGCAAGCACGCCGATTAGGCCCACATCTACTCCTATGTCTTAAGAGAGCGCCTCTTGCGCTACCCGACGTGCATCATTCTCGATTGCAGTGACATCTTCGATATCACGAATACTTTCTGGTGCAGAAGAGGCCAGTTTATTCACAACTCTTTCAATAGTCTCAACTATCGCTGGGAATGAAATGAGTTTCTTAAGGAATGCGTCAACTGCAACCTCATTTGCTGCATTAAAGATGGCGGTCACTGCTCCCCCTAGTGCGCCACATCGTCGAGCCAATTCAATGCTTGGGAAACGTTTCTGATCTATTGGTTCGAAATTCCAGGAATGAGAGAGTTTCCAATCAATCGTGGGTATAACATCTGCAATTCTCACTGGATACGAAAGCGCGTAAGCAATTGGCCCTTTCATATTGGGTGGCGAAGCCTGCGCAATCGTAGAACCATCGATGAATTCAACAAATGAGTGAATAACTGATTGAGGATGTATAACAGCTTCTATCTTGTTGTATGGAATATCGAATAAATAGTGAGCCTCTATTATCTCTAAACCTTTATTAACTAATGTAGCTGAATTTATCGTTACTACTTGACCCATATTCCAGGTTGGATGAGCTAAAGCTTCCTCGACTGTTACATCCGTTAAATCCATTCTCTGGCGAAATGGGCCTCCGCTTGCAGTCAATACAAATTTGGAAACTTCCTCACGCTTACCTGATTTAAGTGCTTGAAAAATTGCAGAATGTTCCGAATCCACCGGAATTATTCGATCCCGACCATGAGCCACAACAAGATCACCACCAGCAACAAGTGATTCTTTATTTGCTAACGCGACGGTATTTCCTACCTCTAACGCCGAGAGCGTTGGCCCGAGTCCAATCGATCCAGTTATTCCATTTAGCACGATGTCAGATGGAAGTGCGGCGATTGATCGTGCTGAGTTTGAGCCATCGATAACCTCAACATCTTTAAGCAAATCTCTTAGCTTTCTACCGTCACCAGTAGTCGCGACTATTGGAACTTTAAATTCAATTGCTTGCTTGGCAAGCACCTCAAGATTTTTTGATCCGGCAGCAAGTCCAACGACTCGAAATTGACCCGGATGGCTTGCTATGACTTCCAGCGCCTGTACCCCGATCGACCCGGTTGAACCGAGGATTACTACATCACGCATGGGTGGAATTCTCTCAGAAAGTGGGAGTTGTATTGGTAAGAGATAGAATGGCGAAATGACATTCGGACCGAATTTACCGCAGCAACGAAAACTAGTTACAGAAATACCTGGACCTAAATCACAATCAATCATTAAGCGACGCGCAGAGGCAGTATCTGCTGGTTTGGGAATGGCGGTTCCAGTTGTAGTTGAAAAAGCCGGTGGCGGTGTAATCATCGATGTCGATGGAAATTCAATTATCGATATGGGAGCTGGAATTGCAGTTGTTAGCGTTGGTAATTCAGCGGCTCGTGTCGTAAAAAATGTAACTGAACAAGTTGAAGCATTTACTCATACCTGTTTCATGGTTGCTCCGTACATGGGTTATATCGAAGTTAGCGAAGCATTAAATAGATTAACTCCAGGTAGCCATAAGAAAAAATCTGCATTATTTACATCTGGCGCTGAAGCTCTCGAGAATGCGGTAAAGATCGCCCGCAAGTACACAAACCGACAAGCAGTCGTTGTTTTTGAACATGGTTATCACGGACGTACCAACTTGACGATGGGTATGACCGCTAAAAATATTCCGTATAAGGATGGGTTTGGACCATTTGCGCCAGAGATCTACAGAATGCCTATGGCTTATCCATATCGATGGCCGGGTGGCGCGGAAGCTTGTGAACGAGAAGCGCTAGAAACTGTCATACATAAAATTGAGAAGGAAATCGGCGCTAAGAATGTTGCATGCGTAGTTATTGAACCAATTCAGGGTGAGGGTGGCTTTGTTGTTCCACCAAAAGGCTTCTTGCCTGGCTTGGTTAAGTTCTGTAACGAAAATGGCATTGTCTTTATTGCAGATGAAGTTCAAACTGGTTTTGCTCGTACCGGAAAAATGTTTGCCTGCGAAGATGAAGGAATCGTTCCAGATCTCATCACAACCGCAAAAGGTATTGCTGGTGGTCTACCTCTTGCTGGCGTAACCGGAAAAGCCGAAATTATGGATTCGGTTCATTCAGGTGGTCTTGGTGGTACTTATGGTGGATCGCCAATTGCATGCGCTGCTGCGCTTGGCGCAATTGCAACAATTGAGGAAGAGAAACTTGTCGATCGCGCTGCTGCACAAGGAAAAATTATTTCTGACGCTCTAAATGAGATGAAAAAGAAGTATCCAGTAGTGGGCGATGTGCGCGGTCGCGGTGCGATGCAGGCACTCGAGTTCGTAAAGCCTGGAACTCATGAACCAAATGCTGATGCACAAGCTGCAATCATCAAATATTGCTTGCAAAAGGGCGTACTGCTTCTGTCGGCAGGAACATATGGCAATGTGATTCGACTACTACCGCCATTAGTGATGCCTGAAGATCTCTTAAAAGAAGCTCTTAGTATTCTTGATGAGGCAATCTCAAAGATTTAGCGATCTAGAAGATTTTTAGTTGGCGAATAACTCTCGCCACTTCTTCGTTTTGCAATTGCGCTAACTGCTTCAAGCACTACTCGGTTTGCCAGAATCGCTGTGATATCTGCTGAATCAAATGGCGGTGAAACTTCCACAACATCGATTCCAACAACCGGAAGTTCGAGACAGATGCGTCGCACTGATTCCAAAAGCTCTCTTGATGTCATGCCGCCTGGTTCAGGAGTTCCAGTGCCTGGCGCCATACCGGGGTCGACAACATCGATATCTACAGATAGAAATACGCCTTCGCAACCATCAGTTAATCTTGCAAAAGATTCATCTAGAACTTTATTTAGGCCGCGATGATGAATCTCGGTCATTTCATAAGAGCGCATACCTTGATCGCGCATCCAGTTAAGAGTTGCATCATCTGGCCAATAACCACGCAGCCCAAGTTGTAGGAATCTATCGCCGCGCACTGCGCCAGAATCTATTAGTCGTCGCATTGGCGTTCCGTGTCCAACCAGTGCACCAAACTGCAAATCTCCAGTATCAGCATGAGCATCAAAGTGAATCATCGATATCTTCCCGAGGCCGCGATGATCGGCAATGCCAGCAACATCGGCAGAAGCAATTGAATGATCGCCACCAAGTACAACTGCAATCGCGCCAGCGCGTGAAATCTTCTCCGTTGCTGCACGAAGTACTCTTAGCGATTCTGTTAAATCACCTGGTGGCATTAACAAATCGCCAGCATCAAAAACCTTTAGCGCCTTCAACCCATCAATCCGAAGTGCCAAATGTGGACGTTCACCATCATGTGGCAGGTAATCGCCCATTCGAATTGCTTGTGGACCAAATTTTGCGCCAGATCTATGTGAAGTGCCACTATCGATTGGTGCTCCGACGATAATTACATCAGCGCCTTTATATGTTTCTGGCTTATCCAAATCACATGCTGGCACCCCGAGGAATGTGAAATTCGGACCATACATATTTCCGATATTGGCCACTTAGTTTCCTTAAACCACTGGAAGTGCAGCTAAAGCAGATGCAAAATCAGCATCTTTCAACACTGAATCTTTCATCTCGCCACGTAGATATTGATCATAGGCTGCAAGATCAAAGTGACCATGTCCGCAAAGAGCTGTGAGAATTACCTTTTCTTCTCCAGTCTCTTTCGCCTTGAGAGCTTCCTGAATTGCAATCGCAATTGCATGAGTTGGTTCAGGAGCTGGAACGATTCCTTCAGTTCTAGCAAATTGCAGTGCAGCTGCAAAGCATTCTGTCTGCTGAACAGATGTTGCAGTCATTAATCCAAGCTCGTAGATATGGCTAATTAGCGGTGACATTCCGTGATAGCGAAGACCGCCGGCATGAATTGGATCTGGGATGAAGTCATGACCCAAAGTATGCATCTTCATTAAAGGTGTCATTCCTGCGGTATCTCCGAAATCGTATGCGTAAACGCCACGAGTTAATGAAGGGCAAGATGCAGGTTCTACAGCTCTAATCTCAGGATTCATCTTTCCCTTCAACTTCTCGCGAATGAATGGGAATGAAAGTCCAGCAAAGTTTGAACCGCCACCAGTACAGCCAACAAGTAGATCTGGTGTATCGCCCACTTTTGCGAGTTGCAGTAGCGCTTCTTCTCCAATAATTGTCTGATGAAGAAGTACGTGATTTAGAACTGAACCTAGAGCGTAAGCTGCATCCGGATCCTGTGCAGCAACTTCTACCGCTTCAGAGATTGCGATACCAAGAGAACCGGAGTGATTCTTTGGATCGGCTGCTAACTTTCTTCCTGCTTCAGTTAGATTTGATGGTGAGCGATGTACTTTCGCCCCAAACACTTCCATCATTAATCTTCGATATGGCTTGGCATCATACGATCCGCCAACTTGCCAGACTTCACATTCGAGACCAAAAAGAGCGCATGCATATGAAAGAGCTGTTCCCCATTGGCCAGCGCCAGTTTCGGTAGTGATCTTCTTTTTGCCGGCCTTTTTATTATAAAAAGCTTGCGGAACAGAAGTATTTGTTTTATGTGATCCAGCCGGAGAAACGCCTTCATATTTGTAATAAATTTTTGCAGGCGTTCCGAGCGCTTTCTCTAAATTTCTAGCTCTATAAAGTGGAGAAGGTCGCCATTGGCGATAGACATCAAGAACTTCACCTGGAATATCAATGTAACTGTCACTGGAAACTTCTTGCAGAATTAAATCCATTGGAAATAGTGGCGCAAGATCATCTGGGCCAACTGGTTGCAAAGTGCCAGGATGTAATGGCGGTGGAGGTGGCGCAGGGAGATCAGGAATTATGTTGTACCACTGGGTTGGCATCTCACCCTCATCAAGAGTGATTTTTGTGAATGACTTGGGATCCTTATTGAGAGCCATTTTCTTCCTTTCGACAGTCGGGCAATAGTAATGGCGAAAGGTCAAACTTTGTAGTGGTAATTACCCTCGTTTACGTTGACGGCTTACGACCTGGCCCACAATCACGATAAATAACGCAATAAAGAACATCGCACTTCCGATTACATTGGCTTGTGCCGGAATACCGCGAGCAGCAGAAACGTAGACAAACTTTGGGAAGGTGCTGACTATTCCTGAATTGAAATTGGTAATAATGAAATCATCGAATGAAAGTGAGAATGCCAATAGAGCTGCGCCCGCAATTCCAGGCATGACAAGAGGCAGAGTTACGTATCTAAAGGTCTCTCGTTCATTTGCATAAAGGTCCATCGCAGCCTGTTCCAGTTTTGGATCAAGGCTGGCGATTCGAGCTTTGACGGTCACAACCACAAATGAGATACAGAACATGACATGAGCAATAACAATTGTCCAGAAGCCTGGATTGATTCGTAGGTTCAGAAACATTGCAAGTAATGAAGCGCCAAGTACAACTTCTGGTGTTGCCATCGGCAAGAAAATCAAAAGATTTGTAGTTTTTCTACCTCTAAATTTATGTCGCCCTATTGCAAAAGCAATCATGGTGCCTAATATCGTCGCCAAAACCGTAGAAATAATTCCGATTTTCAAGGAATTTGCTACCGCAGTGCATACTTGTGGTGCACCGCAAGGATTCTTCCAGTTATCTAAAGTAAAACCCTTCCAGACCAAATTGCTCTTCCCGGCATCGTTAAATGAAAATGCAAAGGTGTACGCGACTGGAATAAATAGATAAATGAATGCCAGAACAGCGTAGATCCTGATTAAGTTTCGGGAAATCCAACGTCGAGTTCGGTGCGAAAAGGACGGACTTGGCAATAAATCTTTTGTCATACTAACTCGTCCGTTCCGGAGCGACGAATGTAAAAGGTCACAAGTATCAAAATTGTTGCCATCAGTGTGAATGAAAGTGCAGCAGCTGTTGGATAGTCGACAACTGCAAAGAAGCGAGATTCAATTACGTTTCCAATCATCTTTGTGCTCGGACTTCCCAAAATCGCCGCATTAACGTAATCACCGGCCGCTGGAATAAAGGTTAATAATGTGCCAGCAACAACTCCTGGCATAGAAAGTGGCACAGTTACTTTACGAAAAGTGGTGAAGCCATTGGCGTAAAGGTCTCCAGCTGCCTCTAAAGTTCTTGGGTCAATCCGTTCCAGGCTAGCGTAAAGTGGCAATGTCATAAATGGCAGAAAGTTGTAAGTCAAACCTGAAACTACAGCAAATGGTGTTGAGGTAAGTCGCATCGAATCTCCAACAAAGGGCAATAACTTAAGCGTTGAAACAATAGGCCCTTCATCGCCAAGAATCTGAGTCCAAGCAACTGTACGAAGTAGAAATGAAGTGAAGAATGGTGCAACAACCATAACTAGAAGAATGTTTCGATATTTGCCAGATTTAAATGCAATCATGTAGGCAAGTGGGTACGCAATTGCAAGGGCCAACAAAGTAGCTATTGCTGCGTAAACAAAGGATCTGATGTACTGCTCTTGATTGGCCTGGAATGCGTCAATGTAATTCGCGAATCTAAGTTCTTGGACATAAGTACCAATCTGAGCGCCCTCGGGTCGAACCATGGTTGAAGTACTCGCCAGAGAGAGAATTGGAAAAATAAAAAATGTAACCAGCCAAATTAAACCTGGCGCAAGTAATAAATAAGGTGTCCAAGACTTTGATTTCAATCCACTTTTGGGACCAGAGTGAGTACCCGTAGCAGCGTGAAGGAATGCCATTTATTTATTCTTCTTCGTCTAAATCAGCGCCCGCATTAATATCCTGAGCGCCATCCAGACCAAATGTATGTTCAGGATCCCATTCAACAGAGACTTTATCGCCGACATGTAAATCGTGAAGACCTTCATCATTCTGTTCAAAAGCAATGAGCTCTAAATCCCAAGGAGTCTTCAACAGGTATTGCGTAGAAGTTCCTACGAAGGAGCGATCTGTAACTACACAATCCTTTATTGAATTGGTTCCACTGTCATCGAGTCGAAGTTTCTCTGGACGGACTCCGAGTAAAACCGAGTCAGAATCAGTTGAAACTCTGGAGAGCGGAATTTCGAAGGTGTGACCTTTGGCGCTAACAACCGCCTTACCTCCAGCTCGGGATTGAACTTTGGCCTTAATTAGATTGCATTGACCGAGGAAGTTTGCAACGAAAGCAGTTTTTGGCGACTCATAGAGATCCGTTGCTGAACCCATCTGTTCAATTTTTCCTTGATTCATAACGGCTATTGTGTCTGCCATCGTCATAGCTTCTTCTTGATCATGGGTAACATGAATGAAGGTAATGCCAATCTCCATCTGTATTCTCTTAAGCTCAATCTGCATCTGGCGTCGCAATTTGAGATCGAGAGCGCCAAGCGGTTCATCTAATAGGAGGACCTCGGGACGATTAACAATGGCGCGAGCAACGGCAATTCTCTGTTGTTGGCCACCAGATAATTGACCTGGCTTTCTCTCTGCAAGATGAGCTAACTCAACCAATTCGAGAGCTTTGAGAACTTCACTCTTAACGTCTTTTATTCCACGTCTACGAAGTCCAAATGCAACATTTTCGAAAATTGTTAGATGCGGAAAAAGTGCATAATTTTGGAAAACAGTATTTACATTTCGGCGATACGGTTTTTGAGTCGTGATATCCGTATCGCCGATATTGATTGTGCCTTGCGTTGGTTCTTCCAGGCCTGCAATCATTCTAAGCGTTGTAGTTTTTCCGCAGCCCGATGGACCAAGGAGTGCGAAGAAAGAACCATCTGGAACTGTTAATGAAAGATCATCAACAGCACAGAAATCCCCGTAATACTTTGTAACGCGATTTAGTACTAAATCACCAGTGTCCTGAGCGACCTTCTGGCCCGCCATAAAGATTAATTTCCGACAGCTTCGTCAAAAGCAGATTGGAAAAGAGTCTGCTCATCGGCGGTAACAGATCGAAATACCTTCACCTTTGCCAAAGTTGCTGCATCGGGGAAAATATATGGGCTCTCCGCTAAAGCAGGATCAATCTTTTCTAACTCTGGTTGAGCGGCTTCTACCGGGCAGATGTAATTTACATATGCCGCAACTTCAGCTGCAATCGCTGGGTCGTAATAGTGATTCATCAAGAGTTCTGCATTTTTCTTATGCGTAGAAGTTGAAGGAATCAACATGTTGTCTGACCAGAGCATTCCTCCTGATTCAGGAATTGCAAAGTCAAACTTATTGTCGTTTTCAGACTTTAGAATAAAGAGATCACCAGACCATCCGATAACAGCTACCGCGTCACCGTTTACCAGATCTTCCGAATATGAATTTCCTTTAACTTTTCGGATAAAACCATCAGCAATTTTACCCTTGAGGAAATCGATTGCGTTCATGTATTGATCCTCAGTAAAAGCGCCAGATGGATCTACGCCTTGATATTGCATGATGATTCCGATTGTGTCGCGGAATTCAGATAGAACAACAATTCGACCTTTATTTGCAGGCTTAAAGAGATCTTCAATTGTTCGCACACCATTTGGAATCTTTTGAGTATTCCAGCCAAAGCCAGCGAAGCCGGATTGCCAAGTCAAGGAATAGTTACGACCTTGATCAAATGGAACATCAGCAAGCACTGCTCGAATATTTCCCTTATTTGGAATGTTATCGGCATTTAATTTCTGTGCATAACCCTGCTCAATCCAACGTGCTGCCATCCAGTCGGTCGGAGTAACTACGTCATATCCAATATCAGAGCCAATTGAAAGTTGGCCTTGGACCTTTCCATAAAATGAATTGTTGTCGTCGATGTCTTCTGTGTATGTAGCAGAGATTCCTGTTGCGGCTTCAAATGCCTTGAGAGTTGGATACTCTTTCGTATCCTCGTTAAAGTCTAAATAGAGAGGCCAATTAGCCCAGCGAACAATTTTCTCTTCATCGCTGACATCAACAACACCTTCAGCTGCAGTATCTGACCCGCCAGTACCGCATGCAGCCAAAGTTCCTGCACCAACGACAGCGCCTGCGCCAACTAGAAGAGAACGGCGAGTAAGTTGCGCACGTATTAGTGCTTGGGTTTCTGGAGCAAGCGAGTTGATATCTCTCTTCATTGTTCTACTTTCTCTTAGTTTTCGAATGGATAATTTATCAGGCGTTTAGGTTTGTCATGACGTGCTTGATGCGTGTGTATTCCTCAAATCCATATCCGGATAAGTCTTTGCCATATCCAGAATGCTTAAATCCACCATGTGGCATTTCAGCCACCATCGGAATATGAGTATTGATCCAGACGCAACCGAAATCAAAAGCCTTTGCCATTCTCATAGCTCGACCATGATCCTTGGTCCAAACGCTAGAAGCTAAACCGTACTTAACGCCATTGGCCATGCGCACGGCTTCCGCTTCATCTGCAAACTTCTGAATTGTTATCACTGGAGCGAAGATTTCATTTTGAATCATTTCGTCATCCTGGCGAAGATCTGCAACAACTGTTGGGTTCCAGAAATAACCTGGCCGATCAACTTTGCTTCCACCTGCTGTTACACGAGCATGGCTTGGTACTCGGTCAAGGAATCCCTGGACGCGAGATAGTTGATTCGCATTATTCACTGGGCCGACGAGTACATCATCGTCAGGCATTCCAACCTTAATGTTGTTCTTCGCTTGCTCAGATAGCAGAGCCACAACATCTTCATAAGCGCTCGCTTCGACAATTACTCGGGTCGCTGCGGTGCAATCTTGGCCGGCATTGAAATATCCAGCGACCGCAATCCACTCGCAGGCTGCCTCAAGATTGGCATCATCAAAAATCACAACTGGAGCCTTACCGCCAAGTTCTAAATGTACTTTCTTCAAATCTTTGGATGCCTCTTTCGCGACTTCCATGCCGGCACGTACCGAACCGGTAATTGAGACAAATTGTGGAATCTCATGATCAACAAGGAGTCGTCCAGTTTCGCGGTCTCCGGTTACAACATTGATAACACCTTCTGGAAGAAACTCTTGCATTAACTCTGCCATCCAGAGAGTTGAAACTGGGGTTGTATCGCTCGGCTTAAGCACAACGGTATTTCCAGCAGCAATTGCTGGTGCCCATTTCCAAACTGCCATCATCATTGGGTAGTTCCATGGCGTTACTTGTGCACATACGCCAATTGGTTCGCGGCGAATAAATGAAGTGTGCCCCTTGAAATACTCTGCAGCTGATCTTCCTTCAAGATGGCGGGCAGCGCCTGCAAAGAAACGTATTTGATCAAGCATCGGACCGATTTCTTCTTGTCGAGTGACTGCAATCGGCTTTCCGGTGTTCTCTGATTCAACTTTGATTAACTCTTCTGATCTTGCTTCAATTGCATCTGCAATCTTATTTATTGCTTTCTGTCGTTCACCTGGCGTTGAGTCGCGCCAAGTTTCAAAAGCTTTTTCAGCCGATTTCATCGCATCATCTATATCTTTTGCATTTGATACCGGTGCTTTTGCAAATACTTGACCCGTTGCTGGATTGATTAAATCTTGAGTTTTATCAGATGATGATGGGACGCTTTTACCATTGATGAAGTTCTGTAAAGTCTTCACAAATTCCTCCGATAGCTTCTGGCTCTTCTGGCCACAGGATTAGGAGTTTAGTTATCAGGTGCGCTCTCTATCAAGGTCTCCGCAGCGGCAAGTTGGCCACATGCGCCATCAATTTCTCGACCTCGAGTATCACGAACTGTTACCGGAACTCCATAACCTTCCAGTATTCGGACAAATTCACGCTCATCTTCTTTACGCGAAGCGGTCCATTTGGAACCTGGCGTTGGATTCAATGGAATCAGATTTACATGTGCATTTCGATTTTTGAGTAGTCTGCCCAATAAATCAGCTCGCCATGCTTGATCATTTATATCTCTTATCAAGGCATATTCAATCGAATAGCGCCGTCCAGTCTTATCAGAGTAATTATCAGCTGCTTGTAAAACTTCTTTAACTTTCCAGCGATTATTGATTGGCACCAAAGTGTCACGGAGTTCATCATCTGGAGTATGCAAAGAAACTGCGAGTGTGACCGGGACACCTTCATCGATTAACTTTTCAATACCCGGAACTAATCCCACAGTTGAAAGCGTCACCGAGCGAGCTCCAATACCTAAACCATCAGGAGTCGGGGCAGTAATATTTCGAACACTTTGGATTACTGCATTGTAATTGGCGAGCGGCTCGCCCATGCCCATGAAAACTACATTTGATAATCGGATTGGCCCACCCTTTAACGCACCTGCTTCACAAACTTTCGCTGCGGCTACAACCTGAGCAGTAATCTCTGCGGCAGTTAAATTTCTTGTTAAACCAGCTTGTCCAGTGGCGCAGAATGGACAATCCATTCCGCAACCTGCTTGCGATGAAATACAGACTGTTGCTCTATCGCTGTAACGCATTAAAACTGATTCCACCAAGACGCCGTCGTGGAGCCGCCATAAATCTTTTCGAGTCTTGCCACCATCGCATGAAATGGATCGAACAAGCGATAGCAATTGCGGAAGGATCTTTTCAGTTACTAGCTGGCGCGCACTTGCCGGGAAATCGCTCCAGCTCTCAGGATTATCATTATGGTGTTGAAAATAATGTGTCGCTATTTGGTTTGCACGAAATGCCGGTAACCCAAATTCCTGAACCCATTGCCTTCTGTCGGCTGCCGGTATATCTGAGAAATGCTCTGGAGTCTTCGCGCGCATTAGCCAAATCGCTTTAATAATTCGATAACGCACCAGATAACTGGAGCGGCAATTAGTGCCGAATCAATTCGATCCAACATGCCACCGTGACCTGGCAAGAGAGTTCCCATATCTTTAAGAGCTAAATCGCGTTTGATGGCGCTTTCAATTAAGTCACCGACAGTCGCAGCCGCAACTCCGGCACAGCCGGCTAATGCGCCAATAACTGGATGATTCTCCAATAGATATTGGAAGGTAAGAGCGCCACCAGCCGCAGTGAAAACTAATCCGCCAACGAATCCTTCCCAGGTCTTTTTCGGAGAGATGTTAGGTGCAAGTGGATGCTTACCGATTAAGACACCGGTTAGGTAGGCGAAAGTATCGTTTAATCCAACAAGTATCACCAGAGTTGAAATGTAAGCGAAGCCATCGCCGGATCTGGCGAGCAAGAAGATAAAGCCTGCAACAAATCCCGGATAGAGCAAGGCGAAAGATGTACCTGTAGCGTGAGTTACAAAACCTTCCGTACCTTTAATCAAAAGTAAAAAGAGCAGAGTGATAATAGCTATAACTATTGAGATTGATAGTCCTGGCAATCCGGCAAACCAGGCGCTTGCCAATACCGCTGCTGTTGCAATCGCTAGCTGGAGAAAATTTACTTTTATGCCTCTAGCCTGAAAGGCTGTACTTAACTCATGTAAGGCAATTAGTACTGCAACCAATACAAAGAGTGCGAAGAGAATTGGAACAAAGGCCATGGTGGAGAAAATAATCGCCAGTAACCCAAGCCCAACAAGAATTGACGGAAATAATCGCCGGCCAGCGCGTTTGTTTATCGCCTCATTTATGGAGTGCAAGTCACTCATGATTTGCTCGCAAGGCTAGACCTCGAGAAGTTCCGCCTCTTTATGCTTGAGAATTTCATCAATCTTTCCGACATGGTCAGAAGTGACCTTCTCTAATTCTTTCTCACCGCGCGCCAAATCATCTTTGCTAACTTGGCCATCTTTCTCAAGCTTTTCCATAGCTTCTTTGGCATTCCGTCGGATTGCGCGGATTGAAACCTTGGATTCCTCCGCTTTACCTTTTGCGACTTTAATAAATTCTTTTCTTCGTTCTTCTGTTAGTTGAGGGAAATTAACTCTAATTACATTTCCATCACCGCCCGGGTTAACTCCCAAATCTGATTCCCTAATAGCTTTTTCAATAGAAGTAGTGGCGCCCTTGTCATAAGGGGTTATCAAAGCCAATCGCGCTTCTGGCACCTGTACCGTTGCGAGCTGTGAAAGTGGAGTTGCGGTTCCGTAGTAATCAACCATGATCTTTGCGAACATCGAAGGATGTGCTCGCCCGGTTCGAATCGCAGCAAAGTCTTCCTTGGCAACTTCAACGGCCTTATTCATCTTTGTATTTGCATCAGCAAGTACGGTTTGAATTGTCATGGTGCTCCTCTATTGGTCCTAGTTGACCAGAGTTCCGATCGCTTCACCACGCACGGCGCGCGCAATGTTTCCTTTTTCAAGGAGATTAAAGACAACAATTGGAAGATTGTTCTCTCGGCACAAGCTAAAGGCTGCTGCATCTGCGACCGCTAGCGATTTACTCAATACTTCATCGTAAGAAATTTCATCAAACTTGGTTGCATTCTTATCTTTACGAGGATCTGCTGAATAGACACCATCGACGCCGCTTTTGGCCAGCAACAAGGCTTCAACGCCAATCTCTAGCGCCCGCTGCGCTGCAACAGTATCTGTTGTAAAGAATGGCATTCCGGCACCGGCACCAAAAATTACAACTCGACCTTTTTCTAGATGGCGAATTGATCTTCGTGGGATGTATGGCTCTGCGACTTGTCCCATTGTGATTGCAGTTTGGACGCGAGTATCGATACCTTCTTTTTCAAGAAAGTCTTGTAGCGCTAGACAATTCATGACGGTTCCGAGCATGCCCATGTAGTCGGCACGTGCTCTATCCATACCTCGTTGTTGTAATTCAGCGCCACGGAAATAGTTTCCGCCTCCGACAACAATCGCTACTTGCACGCCAGAACGAACTACATCAGCGATTTGTTTTGCTACATCATTAACTACATCTGGATCGACGCCAAGACCTTTTGCGCCACCAAAAACTTCGCCGGAAAGTTTAAGGAGCACTCGCTTGTAGCTCTTACGCTTATTTGCCATTCGAGTGCTCCTTCCGGTGCTAATTCTACTTGTCGCGGAGTTGTTACTGCCCCACGCGGAAACGGTAGAACTTGGTTAGGTTTGACCCTGCCTCTTTAAGAACTTGCTGCACGCTCTTCTTCTGATCCTTTGCGAATGCTTGATCAAGAACTGCAACTTCTTTGACGAAGCCAGTAACTCGGCCTTCTACAATCTTTTCGATTGCCGCATCAGGCTTGCCCTCGTTTCGAGCGGTCTCTTCAGCGAGACGGCGCTCATTAGCAATAACATCTGCAGGAATTTCCTCGCGACTTAGATATTGCGGTGCGAACGCAGCAATATGTTGTGCGACATCTTTACCTACAGATTCGTTTTCCTTGTCGAGTGCAACAAGTACACCAACCTGTGGTGGAAGATCTGGACTTGTTTTATGCAGATAAAGTGCATTTGCGCTGCCATCGATTACTGCAATACGTCGAAGTTCAACTTTTTCACCTAGCGTTGCATTTGCTTCATCAATCGCTGCTTGGACTGACTTACCTGATGGCAAGTTTGATCCGATGAAGTTTGCTAAATCAGATTGTTTACTTGCAAATAAATGTGCAAGAAGTTCATCTGCTACCGCTTGGAAACGATCGCCCTTAGCGACGAAGTCAGTTTCGCAATTCAACTCAAGCATTACAGCAGTCTTGCCATCTGCTTTGGCTGCAATTAGCCCATTTGATGTAGCTCTGCCTTCGCGCTTGGTAACACCTTTCAAGCCTTTAACTCGAATAACTTCGATTGCCTTATCGAAATCGCCATTTGTTTCATCTAGCGCTTTCTTGCAATCAAGCATTCCGGCTGCAGTTACTTCACGAAGACGCTTTACATCATCTGCTGTGTACGCCACTTATGAACCTGCGCTTTCAGTTGATGGCGCCGCATTTTCCGCAGGCGCACCTAGTAATTCCTTCTCCCAATCGGCCAATGGCTCTCCTGCTGCTACCGATTCAGCGCCAGCCTTTGCAGCGGCTGCTGTCTCCTTCGCAACATTTGCAGATCTAGCTTGTAAGCCAGCAGCAATTGCATCTGTAATTACACGAGTAAGAAGTGTTACTGATCGAATCGCATCATCATTTCCTGGAATCTTGAAATCAACTTCATCTGGATCGCAATTTGTATCCAAGATTGCAATCACAGGGATTCCCAGCTTCTTCGCTTCTGCAACTGCAAGGTGTTCTAGTTTGGTATCGACAACCCAGATTGCCGCCGGCAACTTGGTCATATTGCGGATACCGTCAAGGTTCTTATGTAGCTTCTCGCGTTCACGACGAAGGAGTAAAAGCTCCTTCTTAGTTAATACTTGATCATTAGATGCTTCAAGTGCCTCGAGTTCTTTTAGGCGCTGAATTCGTTTGTAAACGGTTGGGAAATTTGTGAGCATGCCACCAAGCCAACGTTCAGTTACATATGGCATTCCAACGCGCTTTGCTTGGGATTGGATTGGCTCTTGTGCTTGCTTCTTAGTTCCTACAAATAAAACGTTGCCACCTTTGGCAACTACATCCTTGACGAAGTCATACGCTCTATCGATTAGTGCGAGTGACTGTTGGATGTCGATAATGTAAATGCCGTTGCGTTCAGTGAAGATGAATCGCTTCATCTTTGGATTCCAACGACGAGTTTGATGTCCGAAATGAACTCCGCTATCTAGGAGTTCTCGCATTGTTAC
>CAZCQR010000010.1:16822-21351 GCA_964500885.1 uncultured Clavibacter sp. | reverse complement strand
GGGCGCTGAGGGTTTTGAACCCCCGACCTACTCGGTGTAAACGAGCCGCTCTACCACTGAGCTAAGCGCCCTTCGTTAAGAGGCTGGAGTCTATAACGAAGCAAGCGCGCTCTTGTAATCGGCCAAATCACGCGCTTCTGCAGGGCTATTTACTACGCTCCAACGAACTTTTCCTTCTTTATCTATTATGAATGTACCGCGGAGAGCAAGACCGCGATCTTCATTAAATACGCCATATTTCTTTGCAACTTCGCCGTGAGGCCAGAAATCTGAAAGTAACGGAAATTGATATCCCTCTTTCTCTGCAAAAACTTTCTGAGTAAACATTGCATCACAAGATATCGCTAGCAGTTGGACTTTTTCATTTTGAAACAAAGAGATGTCATCACGAAGAGCACATAGCTCCCCAGTACATGTGCCGGTGAAGGCAAATGGGAAGAAAACTACGACAACATTCTTTTGACCACGGAAAGATGAAAGCTTTACTTTTTCTCCATTTTGATTTGCCAATTCAAAATCGGGAGCTTCTTGACCAACTAAAATTGACATAAATTCCTAACTTTTCTTTCCGAATTTTCGAGCGACTAATCTAGTTGCTGACCAATCCTTGGCTACTGGCAGAGTAGAAGTCAAACTCATTCCTGCAGTTGGAGCAGCATCTTTGATATCGCTTGGTTCAACATATCCATCTCTGCCAACTTTTGGTGTCAATAACCAGATTGGACCACCCTCAGTTAAATAAGTAAGGCAATCGACTAATTCATCAACAAGATCGCCATCATCCTCACGCCACCAAGTGATTACTGCATCAACGACTTCTTGAGAATTTTCACCAAGTAATTCGTTTCCAGCGACTCGCGCTATTTCCTCGCTAATCGATGAATCACAATCATCATCAAAGCCACGTTGCAGAACTAAGAAGCCAGATTCAATTCCCATCCGGGCTGCAATGCCCGACCCCGCCGGGGTGCTCAATGACTTCTCCTTTCAACCTTAAGTAGGAGAAGTCCACACTTTGAGAGGGAGATACGCAACTTTTTTGCCCCGGAATTTCGATTTCGCCCTACCGCCGGAAGGCGCAAAGATAGGGCCGTGAGCGTTGATCAGCCGAACTCGATCCAAGACCTACACCTCTCGCAGTTAGTGGATACCAATCCGGAAGAAACCAGGGAATGGCATCAATCGCTTGAGGCACTTCTAAAAAATGCCGGTCCAGTTAGAGCTAGATATTTGATGCTCTCCCTTCTTCGAGAAGCACATGAACAGAACATTGATCTTCCAAATCTTCGATTAACCGATTACATGAACACAATTCCGCCAGAGAGCGAACCTGCATTTCCTGGTGATGAATTTTTAGAACGACGAATTCGTGCTTATATCCGGTGGAATGCAGCGATTATGGTGCATCGAGCGCAACGTCCGGGTGTTGGTGTTGGTGGTCATATTTCAACATTCGCATCATCAGCAGCACTTTATGAAGTTGGCTTCAATCATTTCTTCCGCGGAAAAGATCACCCTGGTGGCGGTGACCAGATATTTTTCCAAGGTCATGCATCGCCAGGAATGTATGCACGTGCATATCTAGAAGGAAGATTTACCGAAACTCAATTAGATGGTTTCCGCCAAGAACTTTCAAATCCAGGAGGCGGTTTATCTTCTTATCCTCATCCAAGATTGATGCCCGAGTTCTGGGAATTCCCAACAGTATCAATGGGTCTTGGTCCAATTAACGCCGTTTACCAAGCTCGTTTTAATAGATATCTCCATAACAGAGGGATTAAAGATACTTCGCAACAACAAGTCTGGGCGTTTCTTGGCGATGGTGAAATGGATGAACCAGAGAGTGTTAGCGCATTAACTCTTGCAGCCCGTGAAAACTTAGATAACTTAACTTATGTCATTAACTGCAATCTACAGAGACTTGATGGTCCAGTTCGCGGTAATGGAAAGATCATCCAAGAATTAGAAGCTCTCTTTACCGGCGCAGGTTGGAATGTCATAAAAGTTATTTGGGGTCGCGAGTGGGATCCCCTATTTGCAATTGATAACGAAGGCGCGCTCGTTGATTTGATGAACAAAACTCCGGATGGAGATTTCCAAACTTTCAAAGCTGAGAGTGGAAAATATGTGCGAGATAACTTCTTCGGCCGTGATCCAAGAACTGCAGCGATGGTTGCAAACTGGAGCGACGATGATATTTGGAATTTAAAGCGTGGCGGTCATGATTATCAGAAGCTCTTTGCCGCTTATAAATCAGCGATGGAACATAAAGGTCGCCCTACTGTTATTTTGGCAAAGACGATTAAGGGTTGGACCCTTGGTTCGCATTTTGAAGGCCGAAATGCAACACATCAGATGAAGAAGCTGAAGAAAGATGACTTGATTGCACTTCGAGATCGTCTATACCTTGAAATTCCTGATGATAAGTTAGATGAAAAGCTTCCACCATATTTCCATCCAGGCTTGGAATCGCCTGAATTTAAGTACATGATGGAACGTCGTTCAAATCTTGGCGGTTCAATTCCAAAACGTCGCAGTAAATCAAAGCCCCTTCCACAGCCTGCCGACTCTCATTTCGATGTAGTGATGCGTGGCTCAGGAAACCAAGAAGTTGCAACGACGATGGCATTTGTTCGTTTACTTAAAGATCTTGCCAAAGATGAAGGAATTGGTGCACGAATAGTTCCAATTATTCCTGATGAGGCTCGTACTTTTGGAATGGATTCGCTCTTTCCAACGATGAAGATTTACTCACCACATGGCCAGCAGTACACAGCAGTCGACAGAGAGTTAGTTCTAAGTTACAAAGAATCTAAATCTGGCGTAATTCTTCACGAGGGAATTAATGAAGCCGGATCCACCGCTTCATTTACTGCTGTTGGAACTTCTTACTCAACACATGATGAACCGATGATTCCGGTTTACATCTTCTATTCAATGTTCGGATTCCAAAGAACCGGCGACGCATTCTGGGCTGCCGCAGATCAAATGGCACGTGGTTTTGTGATGGGAGCAACTGCGGGACGTACAACTCTAAACGGCGAAGGTTTGCAGCATGAAGATGGTCATTCACAATTATTAGCGTCGACCAATCCTGCAGTAATTGCCTATGACCCGGCATTCGCTTTTGAAGTTGGCCATATAGTTAAAGATGGACTTCGTAGAATGTATGGCCAGGATAGCGAGAATATTTTTTACTATCTCACGGTATACAACGAGCCATATTTACAACCAGAAGCACCTGCTAATTTAGACGTAACTGGACTGCTTAAGGGTATTTATCTGTATGCAAAATCAGCTAAGAAAGGTCGGAAGAAGAAGCGTGCCAATATCTTGGCTTCCGGCGTTGCCGTTAATGCGGCACTTAAAGCTCAGAAATTGTTGGCGGAGGACTGGGGAATTCAGGCAAATGTCTGGAGCGTAACTTCTTGGAACGAGCTACGTAGAGATGGATTAGAAGTTGATCGCCATAACCTCTTACATCCAAGAGATAAGAAGAGCGCATACTTAACGAAAGTTTTATCGAAATATAAGGGTTCGGTCTTGGCGGTTAGCGATTTCATGCGAACCGTGCAAGATCAGATCGCACCATGGGTGCCACAAGGTTTCGCTTCGCTTGGAACGGATGGCTTTGGTTTATCTGATACTCGTGGTGCGCTCCGACGCCATTTCAAAGTAGATGCAGAATCAATTACCGTTGGAGTTCTCTCACAACTAGCAAAAGAAGGAAAGATTTCAGAGAAGAAAGTGGCTAAAGCAGTCGCTAAGTATCGACTTGCCGATGTGACTGCGGCAGATCCAGGAAATACTGAAGGAACTGGATGATTGGACGCTTTCCAATCCTAGATATCGCGCCAGTTGTAATTTTTGGCAGCGATTATGTAGGTGCGAAAGCGGTACCAAATGAAGCTTTACCGATCTCTGCCACAATTATTAGAGAAGGTCATGATTCTTTCTCTGCCTTTGTTAAATTATTTAATCCAGTTGGTAAGGAAATATCTCGCGTTGCGATGCGCGAGATCTGGCCAGGAAGTTCTCGCTACGAAGCTCTTGTTATTCCGACAGCTACAGGAATCTGGCAATTTCAAATTGAGGTTTTTGCCAAGAATCCAGGAGAGTTTAGTAAAGAATTAATTTCAACAAGTGAGAAGTATCCGATCCAAGTAGAACGCGAACGTGCGTTATATGGAAGTTGGTACGAGTTTTTTCCACGAAGTGAAGGTGCGATAAAGAATTCAGATGGAACCATTTCATCAGGAACCTTTAAAACAGCAGCTAAAAGATTGCCTGAAGTTTCAGATATGGGATTTGATGTTCTTTATATTCCACCAATACACCCAATCGGTTATAGCCATCGCAAAGGGAAAAATAATTCACTAACTGCTTCTGCGACTGACCCTGGAGTCCCGTGGGGAATTGGTAATGAGCATGGTGGCCACGATTCAGTTAATCCAGAGCTAGGAACCTTGGATGACTTTAAAGATTTTCTCAAAGTTGCTCGCAAAAACAAGATAGAAGTTGCCCTTGAT
>CAZCQR010000010.1:12179-16722 GCA_964500885.1 uncultured Clavibacter sp. | reverse complement strand
GCTTTTACGAATCCCCCGATGATGCACTCCTTGGGGAAAGCAGGTTTTCAACAGTCATACACCTACTTCACTTGGCGTGTAACTAAAGATGAATTGATGCAATATGGACGTGAAGTAGCTATTGAAACGAGTGCATTCTTCCGACCTAATTTCTGGGTAAATACGCCCGACATACTTCCATTTCACTTACAGAGTGGAAATCCGGCAGTCTTTGCGATGCGAGCAGTGCTTGCAGCAACCCTTTCTCCTTCGTGGGGTATGTATGCCGGATACGAACTCTATGAGCATCTTCCATTTGCCGAAGGTAAAGAAGAATATAGAGATAGCGAAAAGTATGAAATTAAAGTTCGCGACTGGCAAGGTGCGGAGAAAAAGGGTTTATCGCTAGCGCCATTTGTAAAGCAATTAAATGAAATTCGTAGGGAAAACGTTGCGCTACAACGACTGCGAAACCTAGTTTTTCATAGCACCAATTCCGATCAAGTCATTGCTTATTCCAAGCGAGATGGTAAAAACTTACTTTTAATTATTGTAAATCTTGATGGATTCAATGCGAGAGAATGTACCGTTTCTTGGGATATGTGGGCGCTTGGTATTGATAAAGATTCATTTGAAGTTCTCGATTTACTCGATGGCCAAAAGTATTCTTGGCAGAAAGAAAGTTACATTTATTTAGATCCAGCACGTCCTCATGGAAAAGTGGCACATATCTGCCGCGTAAAACTCTGATGGCAATCCGCTTAAAGCGTTTATTCGCGCGTGGCTCGAGACAGATGCCGCCTTCCGGCTATCTAAATCCTTATACAACACTTGGCGAAGTTGATATCCATCTAATTTCAGAGGGAAGACATGAGAAACTTTGGCAAGCCCTTGGCGCAAATGTAATTCGAGATAAATCTGGAGAAGTTCTTGGAACTGCCTTTGCAGTCTGGGCACCAAATGCAAAAGCTGTAAGTTTGATCTGCGATAAAAACAGTTGGGATCGAAAGGCCAATCCGATGATTCCGCTTGGCGGAAACGGACTTTGGGAGATATTTCTCTCCGATATTGGAGCAGGAATGAAGTACAAATTTGCGATTAAAAATCGAAATGGTGATTGGGTAGAGCATGCAGATCCAATGGCTCGAGCGACAGAAATTCCACCGGCAACTGCTTCCATAGTTGATGACAGTGAATTCATTTGGAGTGATTCGAAGTGGATTACAGAACGGGCAACCTTTCAACCTTGGCAATCGCCCATCTCTATTTATGAAGTTCACCTAGGTTCTTGGAAACCAGGTCTTAGTTATAAGGAATTAGCAGTTGAACTCACCCATTATGTAAAAGAACAAGGGTTCACTCATGTGGAGTTCATGCCAGTCTGTGAACACCCTTACAGCCCATCTTGGGGTTATCAAGTAACTTCCTACTTTGCTCCAACGGCAAGATTTGGATCACCAGATGATTTTCGTTATCTGATTGATCAATTACATCATGCAAATATCGGTGTGATTCTTGATTGGGTTCCAGCACATTTTCCAAAAGATGAATGGGCGCTAGCAAGATTTGATGGGACCGCACTATATGAACATGAAGATCCAAGACTTGGTGAGCACCCAGATTGGGGAACTTATATCTTCAATTATGGAAGAAATGAAGTTAGAAATTTCTTAGTGGCTAGCGCTCTTTATTGGTTAGAAGAGTTCCATATCGATGGTTTAAGAGTTGATGCGGTTGCCTCCATGCTCTACCTGGATTATTCGCGCAAAGATGGTGAATGGCTTCCAAATAAAGATGGTGGTCGAGAGAATTTAGAAGCAGTTAGATTCTTACAAGAAGCAACCGCTACAGCTTATAAAAAGTTCCCAGGAATTATGATGATTGCAGAGGAATCAACTGCTTGGAATGGGGTTACCAGGCCCACTTCAGATAACGGACTTGGTTTTGGATTTAAATGGAATATGGGTTGGATGCATGACACATTGCAATACCTAAGACGAGAACCAATCCATCGCTCTTTTCACCATAATGAAATTACTTTTTCCATCCTTTACGCCTGGAGTGAGAACTTCTTACTGCCACTCTCTCACGATGAGGTTGTTCATGGAAAAGGTGCGCTAGTAAATAAATTCCCGGGCGATAGGTGGCAGAAGCTGGCAACCTTACGCGCCCTTTATGGATATATGTGGTCTCATCCTGGCAAGAAGCTTCTATTTATGGGTGGCGAGTTTGCACAAAATGAAGAGTGGCAAGAAAGTAAATCACTTGATTGGCATCTAGCTCAGTACGCCGAACATTCAGGAGTGCAGAAATTAATCAGAAAACTCAACGAGATATATTTTGAAAATCGGCCACTTTGGGAACTAGATACCAGTAATTCAGGATTTCAATGGCTAAGTAACAACGATTCCGAATCCAATATTTTGGCTTACTCGCGGCTAGATAAACTGGGTAACCTGTTGATTTCGATCACAAACTTCTCGCCAGTGCCACAACTTGATTACAGCCTGTCAGTGCAGAATTTACGAGTAAAGAATTGGCGAGAAGTTCTAAATACTGACTCTGCCGATTTTGGTGGATCAAATGTTGTAAATTCAGATTTGATTACCGCTGTTGAGGAGAATGGAACCAGTTCGATAAAGTTAAAGGTTCCGCCCCTAGGAACGCTTTGGCTGACTAGCAGCAGCAACGAAGAAGGCAACTGAAACCAACATAACTGAAGGAATGATCATTGCAATCGGCAATGATGTCATTCCGGCAAATACCGCAACACCAGATCTTCCAAGGAATGAGAGAACTTGATTTAACGCACCTAATTCTGCAATAGCTACGCCACCTGGTTTATCTGATCTTGCAGATGCGTAACCAAAAAATAGTGGACCTACAAATGAGATTCCAATTCCTGATAAAAGTGAACCGATACAGAAAATTGCATAACCAAGGATTAAGTTACTCTCTTTAATCTGCAATCCCAGAAAGAGACTTGTAATAAAGATAGTTCCACCTGCTACAACAAAAGGTTGAACCAACTCTTTATCGGAGCGATTTCCCTTCCATCTTGTATAGCCAAACCTGCCTAGAATCATAGAGAGCATAAAGAGAAAATATGGAATAACCGCCATAGATTTAGATACGCCAAACTCTTGCCTTGCCAGGATTGTTGCCCAATCACCCATCAAATACTCAAGCATTAACGCACATAAAAATCCGATGCTTACTACCCAATCAATTGAAAACGATTTCAACATTTTGCCAAAAGTTACGATTTCATCTGCTTCCGTAACTTCATTGCCAAGAAGTAATACTGGGCGCAATCGATTTATGGCTCTAAGCTTTAGAATCAAAACCAGCGCAATTAAAGTAAAAATATGCCAATTCAATGAAACGTAAGATGAAATAAGTAGAGCTATGAAAGCAGTTGTAACGGCTCCTGCTGACCACATGCCGTGGAGCATCGGAATTACATGCTCGCCGCTTTCTGCTTGTCTATGTAGGGCCTGAGCATTGATCGCAATGTGATACGAAGCCCAAGCAAACCCTGAAATTACATTGACCAACAAGTAGACCCATGGATTATTCGTCTCAACTAAAATGCCAATAGTTACGTAAGTAAAGATTGCGCTGTAAATCAAGACTCTATAAACGCCAAGCCGATGAACAACATATCCCATAGTCAAATGAGAGAGCAGGGCTCCTATTGAACCTGTGCTCATTAAAAGCCCGAAGAATGTCGTCGAAATATTGAGATTTGCTTTGATATCTGGCAGACGTGGCGCCAAGCACATCACGCCAACGCCAAATAGGAAGAAGATTGATTGTAAATCTCGACGTTCTCTCTTATTTATTGGAGTCATTAAAAAATCGCACTCGCTAGGGCCTGGCGAGCCTTAATTAGATCTGGATCGCTCTGATCGACTAACTGAAAAAGCATTAGTAAATGGTTCTTGGCGCGATCGCGATTTTCACCATTCTGAGATTTAACAGAATTGAGCAACCTTTCAAATCCATTCTTATGTCTACCACTTGCAACCTCAACATCTGCAGCCATAATTTGATCAGCAACCGAGTCTGGTTTGGCATCAGCGTCTCTAATCGTTCTTTCAAAATCTAGAGTGGAGACTCTAATTGCAAGTTCGCATTGAGCTAGACCTAATTTTGCCATCTGTTCATTTGGGCTTCTTTGCAACCAGTTACGAAATGCCATCGCGGCTCCGGCATAATCACCTTTCTCCATCGCAGATAAGGCCGCTACTTCCTCTGGTTCCATTTTTGGTTCGGGGATTTCCGGAACTGTCACTGATAATCCACGTTCGCTGGCTAACTTAAAGATTTGCGCTAGTAAAACTCTAATTTGATCCTCTTGCGCCGGAACCTCAGGCAACGGCAATACTTGTTCATTTATGAATACCACCGCTGCTGGCAGGGTTTGGATGCGCAGCGCTTGCACTAACTGAGTCTGACTCTCAACTTCGATTGCTCCAAACTTCCAAGTTCCATTATCCGCTTCGGCCAATTTTGCGAATACATCCCTGATTGCAACAGTTTGTGCAGCGCGTTCTGCATA
>CAZCQR010000010.1:0-12079 GCA_964500885.1 uncultured Clavibacter sp. | reverse complement strand
CCAATTTTGCGAATACATCCCTGATTGCAACAGTTTGTGCAGCGCGTTCTGCATACGCAAGAAGTATTACGGGTTTTTCTTTCGATACCTGAACATAATCTGACATTAAATTCTCGACAGTTACTGCATTTATTGCATTTTTAGTTGCGCTCTCTTTCGGTTTTCCAAGAGAACTCAAATCAAAGGCTCTACCAAAATTTGCAGGGGGCATGCTCACTGCTGCATCCTCTCAAACTTTTCCAGAATCAAAGCGATTCGGTAGAACCTCTCTGATATAACTATCAGTTGCATGTTGCAAACCCAAATCACGTCCAGCTTTCTCTCCCAGGTACCAGCGGTGCTCTAGAACTTCATGGAAGAACTGGGCATCTTCCATCCGACCTTGCAAATTCTCCGGTACCGAATTAACTACCGGGAAAAATACTTCAGCTAGCCAACGTTTTGCCGCCTCTGACCTATCTGGAGTCCTATTTATCTCTCGCGATCGAAAGCGATCAAATGAAGCCAATATTCGTTTTGCTTGCAGCTCTTCAACCTCTAATCCCATTAAATCCTTTAGCCGTTGTGAATGATAATTCGGCGCAACAAGTTTTGGCGTGAATTTGAGCGTTCCGCTCTCGCCCTGTAATTGCAAATCTACTTCTTCAACTGCAAAACCTAAATCCTGAAGTGAACGCATCGCTTTCTCAACTGCGTGTCGATCATTTGCTGGAAGTACCTGCGAATCACTTAGCGCACTCCAGATACGGCGATATCTTTTGATAACCGATTCGCTGGCTCGTACTGGTTCCATTCCTGGGAAAAGCACGCCAGAAAGTCTTAAATCTTCCAACTCTGCAGCTACATTGAATTTTGCTATATCTAAATCGTGCTCTCGCTGACCATCACTTAGTTTCTTTTGGAATTCACCGGTTTCGGCATCAACTAAGTAGGCCGCAAATCCTTCTGCATCTCTTCTGAATAAGGAGTTAGATAATGAGCAATCTCCCCACCAAAATCCCAATAAATGTAATCGGACCAATAAATAAGCTAGAGCATTAGCCATATTAAATACGTCATGTTGTGTAACTGTTCCACTCAAAATAACGCGGTATGGCTGTGAAAAAGGTAAGAAGCGCGTGACGATTGCACAGGGTAATTCATTTCCATCTTTATCTAGCCTGCCATCCACAACTGCAACCTGTGCAACTGATGGCGCTCCCCTGACACCAAGTTCGCGAAGCGCTTGATACTCCCGATGCGCGAATTCAGGGACGGTTTCTTTAACAGCATAGATATCTGAATCGGGATCTTTCGCATTTGCTCTAACTAATCTGACAATATGTCGGGAAATGCCGCGTTGCGCTGCAAGAGATGAATCTTCTGGCCATTGCTCTAAGGGCATATCCCAAGGCAATTGCGAGAGCGCTGCTATCTCCTCACCAAGACCAGTTATATGTAATTGCGACCGAGTCGACATAGGCGCAATTCTTTCAGGCTCTAGACTTCAGGCATGGCCGCAATTAGAAGAGTCTTTAAGAAAACTCAAGTTAAATCCACCACTTCTTCAAAGAAGGGCGATGATTTTGGGGTTAAAGGCGCTCCAATCAATACCCAACATCCATTTTATTTCGGATTTCTCTTTGCTACCGGAGCACTTTTTGCGATTGCACTTCTGCAAGCACTGCAATCAGCAAGTCAAGTTTTTATTCTGATAATAATTTCGCTTTTCTTAGCAATGGGATTAAATCCAGCAGTTTCAACTATTGAAAGTCGTGGCGCTCGTAGAGGAGTTGCAGTTTCGATAGTGGTTATATCTGTACTACTTGTCGTAGCAGGTGCTGCCCTTATCGTGATTCCTCCAGTCTTTAATCAGGTGAATGATCTAGTAGAAGGTGCGCCAGCGCTAATAGATTCTTTAAGAAATAATCAAACGCTTCTTCGTCTCGATCAAGATTACGGATTCATTCAAACGCTCCAAGATAAGTTTCAATCCTGGTTCGCTGATGGAAAATTGTTAACTGGGGCGTTCGGTGGCGTTCTGGGCGTTGGCAAGACTGTGCTATCTGGTGCATTTTCAACTTTGACGGTATTAGTTCTCACGCTCTATTTCGTTTACTCATTGCCAAATGTAGTTAGAGTTTTTTACCGCCTAACTCCAGCAAGTCGCCGTGAGCGAGTCTCAAAAATTGGCGATGCCATCATTGCTCGAGTGGGTTCATTTGTTGGAAGTCAGATTCTTATCGCATTCTTTGCTTCCATATTTGTATTTTTGCTTGGTTTAGTTTTGGACCTCCCTTATGCAGCTGCACTTGGAATGTTGATCCTCTTTGTCGCCCTTATTCCACTAGTTGGCCACTTCATAGGTGGCAGCATCGTTTCATTCGTTGCCCTAACACAATCTCCTCTGAAAGGACTATTAGCTTTATTGCTTTACACCGCATATGTACAAATCGAAAACTATTTGATTACGCCACGAATTATGAAGAAAACTTTGGCGATACCTGGCCTAGTAACAATTGTTGCCGCTCTTTTGGGAACATCTTTACTTGGTTTAATTGGCGGCGTACTAGCTGTACCAATTGCAGCTGCGGTCATTTTAATTTTAGATGAGGTTGTCTTTCCAAAAACTGATAATTCTTAATGAGTAGTATCCGCGGTGTTCTCCATTGCGGCGGTATCTTCTTCCTTCGTTGGAATACGATCAGCTTCACTTAAATGTTTCTGCCCTTTTGTGATTATTAAGTAACCGATAAAGAGTGCGACTGTCGTAGCTGCTAAGCAATACCTTGGTGAAAGGTGCTCGGCAACGTAGCCACCGATTGCGGTACCTGCGGCTGCGGCTGAACCTTCTATTGTCCATAACCAACCTAGAGTTTGTACTGCAGCTCCTTTAGGTCTTACCGCTTCAGTAATCTCCCAATAAAAAACCTGTTGGACTCCGCCAAAAAATGCAAGAAATATAGTGACTAGCGCAAGTGTGTAATCCATATGGGTAAATGCCAATGGCAATGAGACTAAAGCCCAGATCAAATAATTGGTTCTAAAAGCTCGAAGTGGCGATATCTTTCTACTAATTGTTCCGGCTACCAGACCACCAATAACATTAAATGTAGCCATTAGTGCAAAGAAGAATCCAACGCGCTCTGGAACTCCTTCAAGAGTACCGAAAGCTGGAACACCGATATCAAATGCTCCCCAACCCAATCCGATTGCAACTCCTTCAATCGCAAGTAATTGGATACCTTTAACGCGCCAAATAGGTGGCGTTTTAGCTTCTTTCTTCTCAGGTTCCCAGCTGCCAACCTGCCAGGTAAGTAATAAGAGAATTCCTCCCAGCAACATTAATGAAGCGCAGGTTCGCAGTGCAACATTTGGTGAAATCGAAAGTGAAATCGTGGTTGCAATAAGTGGCGCAATTACTGCACTTGAGTTCATAAATGCCGTATCTAATGCATATGCAGTTCTAATTTTCTCAGGTGAAACAGTTAACTTCCAGAGGGGTCGAACCGAAAGATTAATTGGTGGCCCAGTTAGTCCGAGTAATGTAGCTAAGAAAATTAATTCGCTTCTACCTTCGCCAAAACTTAGAACTACAATCATAAATGCGTAACTAGGCACAAGTATTCGCAATGGCCAGATCATGCCAAAACGATCAATTACAGCGCCACGAATTCCCGCAGTTATGGCGCCTGCTAAACCATTTAAACCAGTTGCCAAACCGGCAATTGCAATTGAGCCGGTAGATTGTTGAACTTTGAAATATATGGATAGCGAGATCATTCCGTATGCAGTTCTGGCAGGATATGCAGAGAGTATTAAACGGAGCGCACCAGGTGATTTCAAAACCTCGCGATAACTTTTTAAATTCGCTCCCATTGTCAGAATCCTACTTTTTTCATCATCAATATTCCGTAGCCAATGGCAACTTACTTGGATTCACATACTTCACTATCTCGCTTAAGACTCGATGCACAAACGGCTCTCCCACCCAGAGATGTTTTGCGCCGGCAACTGCAATTAAGTTGATACTTGGGAGAGCCTTAAACCTAATCTCTGCATCTTTTGGGTTTAGAAATTCATCGAACTCAGGAACGAGCGCAATTACTGGTCGTCCATCCTTCGCCCAAAACTCTAGGTGCGAATCCTTAGTTGTTAGCAATGGCGGAGAAAGCAGAATCAATCCTTTGATTCGCGAATCGATTGCATACTGAAGCGCTAGATCGGTACCAAATGACCAACCCACTATCCACAAATTCTTTACCTGCAAATTATTAAAAGAGAAGTCAATTGCAGCTTTCACATCTGCGACTTCGCTTACGCCATTTCCGAATTCACCTTCACTCTTTCCCTGCTCGCTCTCCGTTCCGCGAGTGTTAAAACGGATTACAGTTATATCGGCCATCGCAGGTAACCGATTAGCCGCTTTTTTAAAGATATGACTATCCATCATTCCGCCATGAGTTGGCCTTGGATGGAAGCAGAGAATTGCATGGCTGCGATCACCGGAAACCGGAGTCGCGACTTCCCCAATAAGTCTTAGTCCATCACTTGTGAGAATTGTTATGGGGCTACGCTCAGCCGGCAGAATTGTGCTCGGTCTAATCAGCTCAGCCATGGCAGAGAGTTTAGTCTTCTCCCATGGTGCGGAAATCCAATTCGAGTAAGAAGAGTTTTGAATCATTAAATCCAGCAACTGGAGAAGTCGTTGGAGTCTTTCCAAACTTCACTGCCGATGAAGTCTTTACTGTTGTCAGCGACGCCGATCAAGCAAGTGAACGCTGGGCAGAGCTTGGATTTAGAGGTCGTTATGTTGCTCTAAGAGATTGGGCATCAATTCTTACTCGAGAAATAGAGACCGCAGCACATTTGATTCATCGCGAAACCGGTAAACCTTTTAGCGATGCCAAATTAGAGGTTGCCCTTGCAATTGAACATATTTCTTGGGCTGCAAAGAATGCGCACCGAATTCTAAGTAAACAAAATCGCCCGGTTGGCCTTCTCATGTTTAACATGGCCGCGCAAGTGCAACGAGTTCCTTATGGAGTAGTTGGCGTTATTGGACCTTGGAATTACCCAATTTTCACACCCGTTGGATCAATTGCTTATGCGCTTGCTGCCGGCAATACAGTTGTATTCAAACCAAGTGAATACACCCCTGCAATTGGTGCATATTTAGAGGAGAGTTGGAATCGGATTGCACCATTTAAAAACATTTTCAGAGTTATTACCGGCACGCCAGAAACTGGCGTAGCACTTACGGAGAGCAAACTAGGCAAACTTTCCTTTACCGGTTCTACGCGTACTGCTAAGAAAGTTGCTGCTGCATGCGCTGCAAATATGACACCTGTTGTTTTAGAGTGCGGTGGGAAAGATGCAGTTCTAGTTGATCGTGATGCGGATATAACTAAGGCGGCAGAGATGACGCTCTGGCATGCCATGTCTAATGCAGGTCAATCTTGTATTGGTGCAGAACGTGTATATGTCCATAGAGCAGTAGCCGCAAGATTTAAGGATGAAATAGTTAAACAGGCTAAAGAACTAAAGCCTGGATTTGGCGATGGCGCGAAGTACGGACCAGCAACAATGCCATCACAACTAAAGGTAATCCAGAGCCATATTGATGATGCAGCAAAGCGTGGCGGAAAATTCCTTTTGGGCGGAACCAAGTCGGTAACTGAGGGATATGTAGAACCAGTAATCATGGCTGATGTCCCAGAAGATTCCATCGCAATCACTGAAGAGACTTTTGGACCAACACTTGTGATTAATACCGTGTCAAATATGGATGAGGCGGTCGACTTAGCAAATGCCACCAACTACGGACTTGGTGCAGCAGTATGGTCAAAACGAAATGGCAAGCGAATAGCATCGCTACTCAAGTGTGGAATGGTTTCGATTAATTCTGCCTTTTCATTTGCCGCCATTGGCTCAATTCCATTCGGTGGTGTTAAAGATAGCGGCTACGGAAGAATTCATGGTGCGGAAGGTTTACTTGAATTCACTTACCCAAGAACAGTTGTCCGTCGTCGATTCCGAATTCCTTTGGAGTTCACAACTTTCAATCGAACTGCAGCTGCAGATAAAATATTGGTCAGATTAGTTAAGTTATTGCATAAGCGCAGAATTCGCTAATAGCGCGGAGCGTTACGAGTTCGTTCAATTTTGGGTTTACGATTATTGCGTTTACTCCAGCAAGGAGTATGCCAATGCCTTCTTGATTCAACATCGCCATCTATCCAAGCAACAATATGTGGCGTAGCCATACGAATCAATTGATCGCAGCCTGGACATCGATATGGTTTTGTTGAACTTGATCCAGTAATTTTTCGAACGCGATATATTCCATCTGCATCTTCTTCAACAACTTCGTGCGAGGCCATGATTTCTCTCTCATCGCCGTCTGGTTTCTGGCCACGTTTTGGCTTTGGGCGATTTTTCCGCGGACTCACAGGGAGATTCTGACCTATTTCGGGCAAGATTAGGCGGTGCAGCAAAAGAGATTTCGCAAAGTATTAGCACTGATACTAATCAGTGCCTTTGGAATCTTTCCGACTTCTCCGATAGCCGAAGCTAAGAAGAAAGCTGTGCCGATTCCATCGCCGAAGGCAGTCTGGCCGCCACCTGGATACAAAGTTAATGATGGTGTTTATGCCAAAGTTCCGAGTTCTAAGGAACTCGTCGGGCTACTTTCGGCTAAACGTTCACTGCAGAAATTTGTAAAGGATTGCCAGACATATGCATGTGGCGCAGTCTTAGTTGCAGCTGAAACTGGGTGCGAGTGGTGGGAAGTAAATTCATCGGTACGTCGCCTGGATTCAGGAGCTAATACTCGTACCAAGATCGGTTCATTACTTACTTATGCAAAAGGTACAGATGATCGTGAGCTTGCCACGATATTTCTCGTTAGTACCGAACCGATTGATGAAAGTATCTCTGTTGGCGGAATTCGGGTTATCTGCCATCGAGAGAAAGATGCAAAACCACGCCCGGGAAATGTCTACAACCCAATTCCACAACCTGAGGTCACTCCATAATGCTCGGTGGCATTGACAATGCACTTTTCTTAAAATCCTTTGCGGGTTTTGCAGTTATGATTTTTTTGATTTTCTTACTTCGCTGGGGTTTTGCCCGAGGAAAATCTCTCGCCGAACGTCCATATTTAATTGGTGATGAAGAATCTTATGGAAAGCTAAAAGTTGCAGCACGACCCAAGAATCACATCGAGGGTGAAATGATTAGGCAGAAGTTGTTAGCAAATGGAATAAAAGCGAATTTGACTCAGACAAACTCTGGGCCACGAGTACTCGTATTTGAAGAAGAGTTAAGTGCAGCTACGGCAATCTTAAGAAATTAGCGATTCTTTCCAGGCACCCAAAGTTGATCGCCTTCGCCCCGATTTTCATATCTAGCAAGCACGAATAGAAGATCAGATAATCTATTCAAATATTTTGCCGTTAATTTGTTTACACCTTCACCGAAGCCGTGAATAGCTTGCCAAGTTCGGCGCTCTGCTCGACGTACAACGGTTCTGGCAACATGTAGGTGTGCAGAAGTTGTTGTGCCGGAAGGCAAGACAAACGACTTAAGTGGCTCAAGAAAAGCATTGTATTTATCGATCTGCTCTTCTAAGTACTTAACTTGTGATTCAAGAACTCGGAGTGGTTCATGAGCTGGTTCATCTACTACCGGGGTACACAAATCAGCGCCAACATCAAATAAATCGTTTTGAATTCTGACCAGTAACTTTCGAATATCTTCATCTAATTCTTTGCTGGTCAATACAACGCCAAGATAAGAATTTGCTTCATCAACGGTGGCATATGCCTCAAGCCGCGCATCGTTTTTTGAGGTTCTACTCATATCACCCAGCGAAGTAGTTCCATCATCACCGGTTTTTGTATAAATGCGCGTTAGATTAACCATGGGGCGAGCCTATGCCAATGGCTAGCATGTGACCACTTGAAGGGAATGGGGAGCCAATGATCGAGCGCGGCAAGGACCGTTTTCGAATTGTTGGCGGCGCTTCACTTGTAGGTGATGTAACAGTTTCTGGCGCAAAGAATTCGATATTGAAATTGATGGCAGTTTCCTTGATGGCGCCCGGAAAATATAACTTAGCAAATGTTCCAGATATTGCAGATGTCACGATGATGGGTGAACTTCTTATCAGCCTCGGTTGCAAAATAGAACATGATGTCAAAACTTCCCAGTTAACAATTAATGTTCCGGAAGATCTCGGGTTCCGAGCTGATTATCAATACGTTCGAAAACTCCGTGCATCAATTAATGTTTTGGGCCCCTTGGTCGCTCGACTAGGTCATGCAGAAGTTGCATTACCCGGCGGTGATGCGATTGGTTCACGCGGCTTAGATTTTCATACTAGAGGATTACTAGAACTAGGTGCAGGAACTAAGAATGAGCATGGTTACATAATTGCCACTGCTAAGAATGGACTTAAAGGCGCAAAGGTTGAGTTGGAGTTTCCCAGCGTTGGCGCAACTGAAAATATCTTGACTGCAGCTGTATTAGCTAAAGGCAAAACAATTCTAGAAAACGCAGCACGCGAGCCTGATCTAGTTGATATTGGAAATTTTCTTAACTCCATGGGAGCCGAAATTGAAGGGCTTGGCACTCCAACCTTAACCATCAATGGTGTAGATCAACTACATCCCGTAGATCACGTAGCGATTCCTGATCGCATTGTTACTGGTACTTGGGCATTTGCTGCAGCGATAACGCAAGGCGATATATCAATTCATAATGCTAGGCCAACTGATTTAGAACTTCCGCTAGATAAATTGGTCTCTGCAGGAGCGGTTGTTACAACAACTTCTGATGGATTACGAGTAAAAATGAGCCGCAGGCCAAGTGCCATAGATGTTTCGACACTTCCCTACCCTGGATTTCCTACTGATTTGCAGCCATTTGCAATCACTTTAAATGCTATTGCAGAAGGCGATTCGCTTGTTACAGAGAATGTATTTGAAGGCAGATTTATGTTTGTAAATGAACTACTACGACTAGGTGCGAAGATCAAAGTCGATGGCCATCATGCCTCCATCATTGGAATTCCTAAGCTTTCAGCCGCCCCAGTTGCTGCATCAGATATTAGAGCTGGAGCAGGACTAGTCCTTGCCGGATTAGTCTCTGATGGAATTACCTTCGTTGAAGATGCATTCCATGTCGATCGAGGATATCCAAATTTTGCTGAACAGCTCCAATCACTTGGCGCTGATGTTTCTAGAGTTGATTAATTCCTAAACAGCTTCGCCAAGAATTGAAACGCGATTATTTGCAACTGATAAGAACCCACCATGAACTTCAAATTCTGCAACTGAACCATCTTCAGCTTTAATCACGACTTTCCCGTCAACAAGTGCACCGAGTAATGGAGCGTGATTAGGCAGAATTCCAATATCGCCTTCTAAGGTACGGGCAGAGACCATCTTCGCTCTGCCCGACCAGATTCTTGATTCTGGAGTTACGAATTCAACGGTAAGTGTGGAATCGCTCATTAGCTATTAGCCAATTCCTTTGCCTTACGTTCTACATCTTCTAGACCACCGCACATAAAGAATGCCTGCTCTGGAATATGGTCGTAATCGCCATTTGCTAACGCATCGAAGGCAGAAATTGTTTCGCTTAGCGGAACAAATGAACCATCGATACCGGTGAAGACCTTAGCTACGAAAGTATTCTGTGAAAGGAAGCGCTGAATACGGCGAGCGCGTCCTACCAGAATGCGGTCTTCTTCAGATAGTTCATCAATACCGAGAATTGCAATGATGTCTTGTAGATCCTTGTATCGCTGGAGAATCTGCTTAACTCGGTTTGCAACTCGGAAGTGATTTTCACCGATATAGCGCGGATCCAAAATACGTGATGTTGAATCAAGTGGATCCACAGCAGGATAAATACCTAACTCAGAGATTGGACGAGAGAGAACTGTCGTCGCATCAAGGTGGGTAAATGTTGTGTGTGGCGCTGGATCTGTGATGTCATCGGCAGGAACATAAATTGCCTGCATTGATGTAATTGAGTGGCCACGCGTTGAAGTAATTCGCTCTTGTAGAACACCCATCTCATCAGCCAGCGTTGGTTGGTAACCAACAGCAGATGGCATACGGCCAAGAAGCGTTGATACTTCAGAACCTGCTTGGGTGAAACGGAAGATGTTATCGATAAAGAGAAGAACATCTTGTTTCTGTACGTCACGGAAATACTCCGCCATTGTTAGCGCAGATAGCGCAACGCGAAGACGAGTTCCGGGTGGCTCATCCATCTGACCGAAGACCAAAGCAGTCTTATTGATAACGCCAGTCTCTGTCATTTCTAGGAACAAATCGTTTCCTTCACGGGTACGCTCACCAACGCCGGCGAATACAGATACACCACCGAAGTTTTCAGCTACTCGATAAATCATTTCTTGGATTAGAACAGTCTTACCGACACCGGCGCCACCAAACAATCCGATCTTTCCACCCTTTACATAAGGTGTTAGTAGATCGATAACTTTGATACCAGTTTCAAACATCTCGGTCTTGGATTCGAGTTGATCGAAATCTGGAGCAGTACGGTGAATCGGCCAACGTTCCTTAACCTGCAGGGATGAGGTTGGAACATCTAGTGATTCGCCAAGTGCATTAAATACATGGCCCTTTGTTACATCGCCGACTGGAACGGAAATTGCCGCACCTGAGTCACGAACTTCAACGCCACGCACCATACCGTCAGTTGGTTGCATCGAAATTGCGCGCACCATGTTGTCGCCAATGTGCTGCGCTACTTCGAGAGTAAGAGTTCGCTTCTCACCACCAATCTCAATATCAACATGTAATGCGTTGTAGATCGCGGGCATCGAATCCGATGGGAATTCGATATCAACGACCGGTCCAATGACACGCGCTACGCGTCCGGTTGCTGTCTTAGTTGTCATCATTCGCTCCCTGCGTTTGCTGAAGACAGCGCATCTGCGCCGCCCACGATTTCACTGATTTCTTGCGTAATTTCGGCCTGACGAGCCGCGTTTGCAAGTCTGGTCAACGACTTAATTAATTCATCAGCATTATCCGTTGCTGATTTCATCGCTCTACGTCGAGCCGCATGCTCTGAGGCTGCAGATTGCAGCAGAGCGTTGTAGACGCGAGATTCGATGTATTTAGGAAGAAGGGCGTTGAGAACTTCTCCGGCATTTGGTTCAAACTCATACATAGGAAGTAATCCTGCTGGTGCTGGCGCATCTGATTCGACAACTTCTAAAGGCAGCATTCGCTTATTTAACGCAATTTGAGTAACCATCGATTTGAATTCAGTAAAGACGATATGAAGTTCGTCGACCCCTTCGCTATCAACTGCTGCATCCTTTAGGAAAGCATCAATAAGTTCTGCTGAAATCTCTTTGGCATTTGCATAAGTTGGCTTATCCGAAAAGCCAGTCCAAGAATTCTTTACTGGACGATTACGGAACTTGTAGTAGTTGACTGCTTTTCTCCCAACAACATATGTGAGCACAGAGAGACCGCGCTCTTTTAGAGTGACAATTAAGCCCTCTGCCTCTTTGATTGCATTTGTTGAATAGGCACCAGCCATACCGCGATCTGCAGTTACGATCAAAACTGCAGCTCGTTTTGGCTCAGCAGATTCTGTTGTTAATGGGTGATTTGTATTTGAAAAACTCGCAACTGCGCTAACGGCACGAGTCAACTCATTTGCATAAGGAGTTGATGCCGAAACTCTCTGTTGCGCCTTGACGATACGTGAGGCGGAGATTAACTCCATGGCTCGCGTGATCTTCTTGGTCGACTTAACAGAGCGAATCCGTCGCCGATATATACGTAGTTGTGCGCCCATTTTTTACTTCTTGAACTTCGTAATCTGCTCGGATCCATCGCTGCCCTGAGCTTCCGCTCCGGCTTCATTTACAGGTTTTGCGACAGAAGAAACGAATTCGTACTTAAATGAACCAATTGCGCTAGTTAGTTTGGCAACTGTGTCATCACTTAGTTCTTTAGTCTCTGCGATGACATCAAAGATTCCCTTATGGGAGCGAGCGACATAATCTAGGAATTCCGCTTCAAAACGGCGAATATCTTGAACC
>CAZCQR010000009.1:0-23597 GCA_964500885.1 uncultured Clavibacter sp. | reverse complement strand
AACAAGCGTAGATGGGAGTTAGGGCGACCTCGCAGCCCTTACTGCTAATGAGGTTGACCAGAAATGGTCTCGGAGGTTCAAATCCTCTCGTCTCCGCAACTACCAGTTTAAGCAGGACAAAATATCTTTATCGCTTATGGAATCGAAATCTATTGTTTTGGCATAAGAGAACCAATGATTCTGCTCAATTGAGAATGATCTGGTTCTACGAATCGATTTCAAAACTTCATCCTCAGAAACTTTCAGATCTGCTAATCGATGTCGAGTTCCAGCTTTTTCAATAATTGATTGAGCACCCTCGAAATCGTTTCCTTGGAATTTTGACATGATTAAAACGCCCATAGATACAAGTTCTCCGTGCGCAATGGTCCGACCAGTAACTTCTTCAAAAGTGTAAGCGAAGAAATGTTCGCTTCCCTCTTCAAAGCGAGCGTGTTTTAGTTCATGACAACGCCAACCAATGTCACGATGTAACTCCATTAATCTTCGTAGACCATCATCCGTTTGTTCTTTTATTCCCGGCGCACAATCAGCAAGTTCATCCAAGTAAGCTTTTGAAATTGCAGGGTCGCTAGGCTTCCAACCAAATTCATCTTTTCCTTGTTCGTGCGCATATTTCCAGTCAAACCAAGCTGTGTGACACGATAGAACGTCACCAATACCGCTTGTAATCATTGCCTTTGGAGCGGACCTAAACAACTCATAATCAACAATTACTAGTTCAGGAACTGCATCGCCTTCATAAATAACACCACCTTGTTCGCGAAGTGCACTCATGCGGGTGAAGCAAGCATCAACTGATGGGATCGAAGGAATTTGTGTCAAAGGTAATTGTCTTCGCCAGTGCACCCACTTGGCAGTATCCATGGCAGAACCACCACCGAGACCAACTATATGAACATTAGGTACCCGTTTTGCTAGCGCATCTAAGTATGACTTTGAAAGATCTTTTGCTTCTATGACTTCAATGGGTTGATTTTTCACTTTATCTTTAAGAAATTGCCAAGGTTCCAAATGTGTAATTAGTACATAATCGCCAACAGCGTTTAATCTATCTGCGCAGATATTTGAGCCATATTGAACGTTAAAACCATTTGCTTTAAACATTATTTGCTCCTTAATTTGGCGATATCGCTACTGTTGTCGATTACTCTAAAAACCTCGGCATACTTTACGCCTTTTACTTGATTCTGCCGACTTTTTGAAAGTAATTTTTTAACAAAGCCAATGGGTGATTTTTCAACCTCACTTGTTATATTTACCGAGAGCTTATTTGTCAAAGCTTTTAATTCTATTTGTCTCGCCATATTAATTAACATGGTTTTATGCATGGAGGCGGCTAGTGCAACTTTTTCAAATTCTTTCGAAACATCAAAGTAATGGGTTGCTTTAGCGACCACTCTTCCAAAGTACCAATTAGCCATCGGTAAATGTGGTTCTAGTTTTCGACGTCCTGAATTAGGATGCTTATCAAATCCTGCGGCCCAGTTCGCTTCCGCCATTGCGATGCCAACAAGTCGATGATCCTGATTGTCTTCATAGAGATAGGAATCAGGGTCGAATGTGACGGTTAGATATGGTCTAAACTCTCGAATAATTGAGATAAATTCTTTTCGAATTTCAACTTCGGAGTAATCTCCCAAAACATCCGTGGGAATCCCTAAATCATAGATTTGGGAGACTCCGATCAGTTGCATCGCTCTATCAAACTCCCTTTTGTTTGCCGCGATAGTTTCCTTCTCAGATAACTTATAAGAATCCCAACGATCATCGGTAGCTCTAACCACTGCAATTTCCCATCCAGCTTTGATCAGGGATGAAACCGTCCCACCTGCGAAAAGTAGAAGATCATCGGCATGGGCAATACTTACTAGGGCTCTCTTATTAGTGGTTATTGGTGGAACCAGCCTGCTAAGCATCTTGTAAGCCTATTACCTAGGGTCTTATCGAAAAGTTGTTTAAGTACTATTGTTATTTTACTAATCACATAACCCCGAATAGGAGAGGTAGATTTCCATTTACTCGGGGCGGCCGCTCCGAATTTGAAAGGAACTGAAAGTGGCAAAACTTAAGCGCGTAAAAGTTATTGCTCTGGTCTGCGTCCTAGCTCTTGGCTTGTCAGCATGTGGTGGGTCAAGTAGTGATTCCGGTAAAGAGTTAAGTGGTGAGCTCAATTTATTCTTGATTCCGAGCCCATCATCGACTTCAATACAAAGCTTCATACCTGAATTTGAGGAAAAGACTGGCGTCAAAGTAAATGTCTCAGAGACGCCATACGGCGAAGCACATCAAAAGCAATTGCTTTCCTATAAACAAAAAGCTGGGGCTTATGACATAGCCCAGTTCGATAACTCATTCTTAGCGCCATTCTGTCAAGCACAAGCAATGTTGCCATTGAATGATTGGGTAAATGACTCTGCCGAATATGACATTAATGATTTCGGCAAAGGACAACAAGATTACGGAAAATGCTCGAGCGGAGATCTATATGGTCTAACGCTTTCAACTGAACCAATGATTCAGTGGTACCGAACCGATATTTATGAGAAATTAGGATTAAAGCCTGCTACAACTTGGGATGAATGGTATTCAAATGCTAAAGCCGTTCAAGATTCAGGTGCAGGTGGACAACTAATTGGTTTCGGTCCAAATGTTTCTTGGTGGTGGATGACTCTTGTTTGGTCATTTGGCGGAAAGCTTTATGACGACAATCTCAACCCGACTGTAAATTCTCCAGAAGCAATTGCTGCTGTTGATTACATGAAGAAGCTTCTAGCTGTCTCACCAAAGGGTGCAATCACAGCAAATGGTGATGAGGTAACAAGCAAATTCCTCGGTGAAGAAATCGGAGCAATGCTCAACTATTCCGGTTATTACGGAATGGCTCTAGATCCAGCAATCAATAAGCATGCGGGCAAATTTGCAACTGCTCCTATGCCAAAAGGTGCGTCGGATATCACCCACTTAGCTGGTTGGAATATCGGTATTCCTGCAGATGCAAAAAATCCAGATGCAGCTTGGGCATTTCTAGAATTCGTTCTCGGAAAAACCAATGCAAAGCGTTATCTAGAATCTGGAGCAGCTGCGATTGGACGTAAGTCAATTATTTCCGATTCAACACTGCAAGAAAAGAATCCATATCTTCCACAATTAGAGATTCCATCTTCGTCTCGAATTGAAAGATATCCACAAATTGCCGTATGGCCCGAATTTGAAGCTGCAGCTATTGATGCAGTTACAAAAGTCCTAACTGGCAAATCAACCAGCAAAGCGGCCATGGATGCATTAAATGAAAAGCTAAAACCAATATTGGCTAAAGAGCCAAGGTAAGTTAAAGCTCTAAAGGTTGGCGGATGATTGAGTTGCGGAGTGAGAAACGCATCAAAACATCATCCGCCAGACCTAGTACCAGTTTCACAATTCCAACCTGGGTATTACTTGGGTTAACGATTGTCTTCCCATTAATTTATGGAATTTATCTATCATTCTTAAATGTAAATCTTGGTTCATTTTTACCTACTCAATTTATTGGACTTGAAAACTATCGACATGCCTTTAAAGCCTCTGAAACCTATTCCACTCTTCTGACAACTTTGCAGTTGATGATTGTGGGGCTTGGCATACAAATTCCATTAGGAATAGTTCTAGCGATAATTCTTCATCAGACGCTTAAAGGAAGTAGATTCTTTAGATCAGTTTTAATCGTACCTATGTTGCTCACCCCAGTGGCAGTGGGGCTGATATTTAGATTCATGTTCGATACAGATATCGGAATCATTAATTGGGCGATCGCGCAATTTGGCTCTGAAGGAGTTAACTGGCTTGGAACGCGAAATACCGCTCTACTAGCCGTTGTTATCGTAGATTCATGGCAATCTGTGCCATTCGTAATGTTGCTTATGCTTGCTGCTTTAGCCGGAATTCCTTCAAGTATTTACGAAGCAGCTCTTGTAGATGGAGCAAATAAGTTACAGATTTTCTTTCGTATTACTCTGCCGTTAATAGTTCCAACCTTACTTGTTTTGACCATGATAAAAATTATGGATTTTTTGAAACTATTTGACACCTTATTTATATTGACTAGAGGTGGCCCGGGCAATGAGACTACGACTCTTGGACTTTGGACATATAAAACTGGGTTTATCTTTTTAGAGATGTCACGTGCTGCAGCACTCGGTGTAATCATTGTTGCTCTTACCCTTCCAGTGTATTTTCTCTGGCGCCGAGCATCAAAGAGTGTCCGATGAAGATTAAACCGGGGAAAATCTTTAGTTATCTCATCCTTTTGACTGCCGTTTTTGTCTCGCTATTTCCAATTTTTTGGACTTTGTCAACGTCAATAAAAACAAGAGTAGATACTTTTACTTTACCTCCAAAGTTCTTTAATTTCTCACCTACCTTGAAAAATTATCAATCTTTACTTCAGTATGATGGCTTTTGGCGCATTTACTTCAACACAATTTTAATTACCTTTTGCACGACGGTGCTTTGTTTAATTGTAGGAAGCCTTGCAGCTTACGCACTAGCTCGAACACCTCGCTTTCGCGGGAGAAATTCTCTTGAAATCTTAATGATTATTGTTCGGGCACTTCCTGGAATTGTAATAATTCTCCCGCTTTATAACCTCAGCTCATATCTGGGGTTATATGACAAAATTTGGGCTCTAATCTTGATTTATGCTGGTTTTAACATTCCGTTTGCGATTTGGCTCATGACAAACTTCTTTGATCAAGTTCCAATTGAAATTGAAGATGCTGCCAGAGTTGACGGTGCTAATAATGTGCAATTATTTGTTCGCGTGCTATTGCCTTTAGTAGCCCCAGGTTTGGTTGCAACGGGAGTATTTGTTGCCTTACTTTCGTGGAATGAGTTTCTTATTCCCATCATCATGGCTGGTGAAGATAGCAAGACTTTACCTATATTGGTCTCGAGTTTTATTTCAAATAGAACCCTAGATTGGGGCCCGATGGCTGCAGCTGCAACATTTGCTCTCATTCCAATCATCATTTTTACAGTTGTAATCCAAAAATGGTTAGTTGTTGGATTATCAGGTGGAGCGGTGAAAGAATGATAGAAAATAATTCCAGTATTCGAGGTCGCCACGATTTAGTGCGAAAAATTAATCAACAACGAATTATGAAGATTGTCTCTGAGCAAAATCCCATAGGTATCCCACAATTAATTAAATTAAGTGGTTTATCTAGACCTACCGTGGATCAAATTGTCGAGCTTTTCCTTGAAAATGGTCTGATAAGAGAATCAGGATTTACACATGGTCGTCCTGGAAGAAAAGCAGCACTCTATGAACTCGATCCCAATACTGGATTTGGTGTTGGGGTTGATCTGGGGGGATCAAAAATTGCCTGTGCTATAGCTGATGTAGGTGGGAAAATTCTTGCGGATATCTATGAACCAATAAATCCAAAAGGTGGCACAGAGATAATTGCACAGATAATTGAGATGATTCAGAAGATAACAAAAGAAGTTGAGATTACAGCAAACAAAATTAAGCAGATTTCGATAGGAACACCGGGAATTTTAAGCGATGATGGGAAACTCTCGCTTGGTGCAAATATTGGCAATTTGGATGGAATGCATTTAGCAAATATCTTAAAGAAACTTTTTGATGTTGAAGTTGACGTTGAAAATGATCTCAACTTGGCGGCAGTGGGTGAATTTTTACATGGGGCAGCGAAAGAAGTGATGAACTTTGCGTTAATTCAACTAGGAACTGGCATCGGGGCAGGCCTATTTATTGACGGCCAATTAGTTCGCGGTTCGCGCGGCGCTGCCGGAGAAGTTTCATTCCTTCCACTTTTTGGAAATATTGAAGATCCATGGGCTATCGAAAATGGATTAGCGGAATCAGTTGTCGGAACTAAAGGAATCTTGAGGCGATATCAAGAATTGTCAGGAGCCAAGACGGATCTGACTGTAAAAGAAATATTTTCCCTTGCACAAAAAGGTGACGGCGTTGCAAATCAGGTGGTCGAAGAAATTGGAAAACATCTTGCATATATTGCCGTTTCTATAAAAGCGATTGCTGACCCGCAATTAATGGTTTTAGGAGGGGGAATTGGAAGCAATCCAATACTTCTTCCGATAGTTCAAAAGTGGGCAAATAAGTTGGTTCCATTCGAGGTTGAGATAGAAGTAACTAGCCTTGACGCGAAAGCGGGAGTAATTGGCGCGGCTGCATTTGCAGCTGAGAAGATTCGAACAAGAATGATGGTCGAGACAACAGAGAGGAAGAATAATGAGCAAGTTAGCAATTAATGGAGGCAGTAAGGTTCGCAATTCTTCCTTCCCAGCATGGCCTTTTTATGATGAAACGGAACGTGAAGCACTCAATAGAGTTTTAGATTCGCGAAATTGGTGGGCGAATCAAGGTACTGAAGTAAAGGCTTTTGAAAAAGAATGGACTTCATTCACGGATGCAAAGGCTTCATTTGCAGTTACAAATGGAACGCACACTCTTGAGATAATTTTTCTTGCTTTGGGAATTGGTGAAGGCGACGAAGTTATTGTTGCAGACTGGTCATTTCTTGCAACTATCAGCACAATTTTGACAGCAAATGCAATCCCAAAAATTGTTGATGTAGATCCGCTTACAGGAACAATTGATGTGAAGCAGGCAGAAGCTGCAATAACTTCAAAAACGAAGGCAATTGTTTGTGTACATGTTGCCGGATCCATGTCTGATATGGATTCCTTAAAAGCTTTATGTAAGAAACATGGAATTGCATTGATTGAAGATAGTGCACATGCTCATGGCTCAAGATGGAATGGTAAGCATGCCGGAACAATCGGCGATGCCGGCTCATTTTCGTTTCAAGCCTCCAAACTTATGACTGCGGGTGAAGGTGGCGTGATAACTACATCTCGGGAGGATCTAATTCCGCTCTTCAAGTCTTACATCAATTGTGGACGTGGTGAAGGTATTTGGTATTACCGTCACTTAAGACTTGGTGGGAATTATCGATTGAGCGAATGGCAAGGTGCGATTTTGCGAACGCAATTGGCAAGATTTGAAAATCAGCAGAAAAACCGAGCAAGTAATGCCAATTGGCTCAACACAGAAATCGCAAAGATAGATGGATTTAAGCCGCAAGGACGTTATCCAAACTGTACGGATCAGGGAAATTATTGTTATGTGGTTGAAGTCGAGAGCGAGAAGCTAAAAGGGGCTACTAGAGATCAGATTCGCCATGCATTAATTGCCGAAGGTATCCCGCTTACAACTTCTTATCCTCCGCTGCATCGACTTGAAATGTTCAAAGATCCTTCTGGTCTAGCTCCGAGATTACGTGGAGATGTAACAAAAATTAGATACAACGATCAAAAATTCCCAGTAACAGATAAACTTGCAGCAAATACGCTTTGGTTCACCACATCAGTACTAATGGGAAGCAAAGATGATGCCAAAACGGTTCTAGATGCAATTGCAAAAGTAGCCGAGTCTGCAGACGAAGTATCAAAGTTAGATGCGCCAGAATGGTGAGAAATGACTAAAAAACTTCGAGTTGGAATCATCGGCGGTTCTTTTGCTGGAACGCTTCATGCTGAGGGCTGGCTAGCTACAAATCGCGCTGAAATTGTCGCAATGGCGGCACCATCAAAATCAACTAGAGAGACTTTTGTAAGTAAGTTTGGTGGTAATTCTTATGAAGATGGTAAACAATTACTTGAAAATGAGGAATTGGATGTAGTTTCTTTGACATTACCTAATATTTATCATAAAGAATTAACGATTCTTGCGGCAAATAAAGGGGTAAATGTAGTTTGTGAAAAACCACTTGCAATAAATATTCAAGATGCTGCAGAGATGGTTCGAATATCGAAAGAAAAGGGAATTAAACTTCTTTATGCAGAACAGATAATCTTCGCACCGCGCTATAAGAAAGTAAAGGAATTAATCGACAGCGGAAGCTTTGGAGAAATTGTCCACATAAGTCATCGTGAACGACATGGTGGACCGCATGCAAAGTGGTTCAGAGATCCAAAATTAAGCGGCGGTGGCGTCACCATGGATATGGCAATACATGGAATTGGACTTATTTCGTATCTACTGAAACCGGCAAAAATCAAAAATGTCTTTGCAAGAATTTTGAAGGTAGATAAAACCTCAGAAGTGGATGATCACTCCCTATTAACTTTAGAATTCGATAATGGAATATTGGCAACTGTAGATGCGTCTTGGGTGTCTCCGGGCGGCGTGGATGATGTATTAGAAGTTCTTGGCAGAAAGGGGTATGTCCGTGCCGATTTAGCACGGGGACAAACTCTTGATCTATTTACGTTGGCTGGAAGTGATCAATTGGCTGAAAAAGCTGAAACCGAAAAAGGTTGGTTGAAGATTCCACATGAAGAGGCAAGAACCTGGGGATGGTATGCCGAGATTGAACATTTTGCAGATGTTCTCATTGATCAAGTCACTCCATTAATTTCAGGAGAAGATGGACTTCGAGCATTACAGGTTGCGATGGCGGCATACGAAAGTTCTATTTCTAACAAGCAAGTAACAGTTAACTATGGGTAAATGAGTTGATTTCCCCCATACGGTATGAAATATGTAAATAACTTGGCGCATCCCAAATAACTAAATCTGCTTTTGCGCCAACGGTCAAATGTCCGATATCACTTCTTTGTAACGCTTTTGCGCCACCCATAGTTGCCGCATAAAAAGCTTGCGCTGGAGTTAAGTTCATTTCACGAACAGCAAGCGATAAAACAACTGGCATTGAATAAATATATGAAGATCCTGGATTGCAATCACTTGCCAGTGCCACTGTCACACCTGCATCAAGGAAGCGTTTTCCATCTGGATAAGGTGATTTGGTAAAAAATTCAGCTCCAGGAAGCAAAGTAGCAACCACATTACTTGCAGCCAGTGAATCAATTGTCTTATCGGATATGTGAGTGCAGTGATCAACGGAAGCCAGTTTCAATTCGGCTGCCAAATCAGCGCCACCGGTATCGCCTAGTTGGTTACCGTGAATTCGCCCCTTCAAACCTTTGGCGATTCCAGCTTTGAGAATTTCACGAGCTTCATCGACTGAAAATGCGCTCTTGTCGCAGAAAACGTCAATCCACTTTGCATGCGGGGCACAAGCATCTAGCATTTTGGATTTTACTAAATTTATGTAATCAGCACGCGCATCGCTCATTTCTTTGGGAACAACATGTGCGCCAAGGAATGTGGTCTCTTCGGTAAATTCATTAGCGATTCGAAGGAGTTTGGCTTCAGTTTCTACATCAAGTCCATAACCACTTTTGATTTCAATTGTTGTAGTGCCTGACTGACGAGCTCGATCAACGATTTGCTTAGTATTTGCGCGCAGTTCTTCATCGCTGGCGCTCCTGGTTGCAGCAACAGTGGTATTGATTCCGCCCGCTGAATACGAAGTACCAGACATTCGCGCTTCGTAATCTTTAGAACGGTCCCCGGCAAAAATCGCATGGGTATGAGAATCAACAAAGCCTGGGGTTACAGTTCCATTTTTAGCATCAATCACTTTATCTGCAGCAGGCGCTTTTGTATTTTCGCCAACCCAAATAACTTTATTATTTTCAAAAACTAGCGCAGCATCTTTGATGATGCCCAGCTCCTTATCGGAATTTGTTACGAGCTCTCCGATATTTGAGATTAAGGTAGCGGTCATAACTCCTGCATCGGGATGCGAACGCCACGCTCAGATGCAATCTTTTCGGCATGTTCGTATCCAGAATCAACATGGCGGATAACTCCCATACCAGGATCATTGGTAAGAACTCGTCGAAGTTTTTCGCTAGCTAACTTTGTTCCGTCAGCAACTGAAACTTGGCCAGCGTGAATTGAACGTCCAATTCCAACGCCACCACCGTGATGGATTGAAACCCAAGATGCACCAGATGCGGTATTAACAAGAGCGTTAAGTAATGGCCAATCAGCAATCGCATCTGAGCCATCGAGCATCGCTTCGGTTTCACGATATGGAGATGCAACTGAACCGCAATCCAAATGGTCGCGACCGATAACAATTGGCGCTTCAACTTCGCCTTTTGCCACCATGTCATTAAAGCGCTCGCCAGCAATATGACGTTCGCCGTAACCAAGCCAACAAATTCGTGCCGGCAATCCTTGGAAGGCAACTTTCTCGCTAGCTTTTCTAATCCAGCGATGTAATGGATCGTTATCTGGAAAGAGTTCGAGAACTGCTTTATCGGTTGCAGCAATATCTTTTGGATTTCCGCTTAGCGCTGCCCAACGGAATGGACCTTTTCCTTCGCAGAAAAGTGGCCGAATATAAGCAGGAACGAAACCTGGAAAATCAAAGGCTCGGTTGTAACCAGCAAGCATTGCTTCGCCTCGGATTGAATTTCCGTAATCAAAGACAACTGCACCGCCATCCATAAAACCAACCATCGCTTCAACTTGTTTAGCCATTGATTCGCGAGAGCGTTTTGTAAAATCTTCTGGATCGCGTTTTGCTAAGTCTGACCATTCTTCAACCGAGACGCCCTCTGGAAGATATGAAAGTGGATCGTGAGCTGAAGTCTGATCTGTGACAATATCAATCGGCACGCCACGTTTTAGGAAATCAGTAAATAACGTTGCAGCGTTTCCAAGTAAGCCAACGCTGTAACCTCGACGTTCATTCTTTGCCTTTGTCGCAAGCGCAACTGCCTCATCAACATTGTCGGTCCAAGAATCTAGATATCGATGATCAACACGACGTTGCAAACGAGTTGGATCAACATCGATACAAATTGCTGCGCCATCGTTCATTGTGATGGCGAGTGGTTGTGCGCCACCCATACCACCAACGCCACCAGTCAGAGTTAGCGTTCCAGCAAGAGTTCCATTAAAGCTTTGGTTTGCAACGGCAGCAAAGGTTTCGTATGTACCCTGCAAAATTCCTTGTGTACCAATATAAATCCAAGAACCAGCCGTCATCTGGCCATACATCGTTAAACCAAGTGATTCGAGCCTTCTAAATTCTGGCCAATTTGCCCAATCGCCAACTAAGTTGGAATTGGCAATAAGTACTCGTGGCGCCCATTCATGAGTTTGAAATACTCCAACTGGACGTCCTGATTGCACCAACATGGTTTCATCATTTTTCAAAGTTGTAAGTGTGCGAACGAGCGCATCAAAAGATTTCCAATCGCGAGCCGCTTTTCCGGTACCACCATAAACAACCAAATCTTCGGGACGTTCGGCAACCTCAGGATCAAGATTATTCTGCAACATTCGTAGCGCAGCTTCTTGTTGCCAACCAACCGCTGAAATCTTATTTCCGTGTGGAGACTTAATTGTTCGGGTCATTGTCATGCCAAGTTACCTACTACTTTCTCTACTGATTCAAGAATCTTGCCACTTCCAACTAGTTCAACACAATCCTCAATCTCTGGTGTTAACCAACGATCTGGGCCTACTCCGGCGACTTTAGAGCGAATAGTTGAAATGGCAGCTGCGGTTGCTGGGCCGCTGGTGAGTGGTTTGCGCATCTCGGCAGCGCGGGCTGCCACCATTAATTCGATTGCGATGACGCGAGTAAAGGCATCGATAGCTCGACGCAATTTTCTCGCTGCATGCCAACCCATAGATACATGATCTTCTTGCATTGCAGAAGATGGAATTGAATCAACTGATGCGGGAACTGCCAATCGTTTCATTTCACTGACAAGCCCGGCTTGTGTGTACTGCGCGATCATCATTCCGCTATCAACACCTGGGTCATCTGCAAGAAAGGCGTTAAGCCCTGCGGATCTATGTTCATCTAGTAAGCCATCGGTTCGACGTTCTGACATCGAAGCTGTATCAGCAATAGAGATTGCCAAGAAATCCAGAACATGTGCAACTGGTGCGCCATGGAAATTGCCATTACTTCTAATTTCACCACTTCCAAGAACTATCGGATTATCGATAATCGAAGAAAGTTCACGTTCTGCAATTGTTTTGGCGTGATTTAAGGTATCGCGAGCCGCGCCGGCTACTTGTGGAGCACATCGAAGTGAATATGGATCTTGAACTCGATGATCATCTGCAGCATGAGATTTAACCATCGGCGAATCTTTTAATAGCAAAACTAAATTAGCCGCAGAACTTATCTGTCCTAATTGTGGACGAATCGCATGTAGTTCAGCTTGAAATACTCGATCAGTTCCAAGTGATGCCTCAACACTTAAAGCTGCTGAAATATCCAGAGTCTTCAATAATTTTTCAATATCAGAAAGCGCCATAACTAATTGACCCAACATGCCATCGGTTCCATTAATTAGCGCCAGACCTTCTTTAGTTGAAAGCTCTACCGGCTTTATTCCAGCTGCAGCAAGCGCATCTTTAGTCGGGACAATCTTTCCGCTCTTATCTATTACTTCACCTTCGCCCATTGCAACAAGTGCGCAGGCCGATAGTGGTGCTAAATCTCCAGAGCAACCGAGGGAACCGTATTCACGAACTACTGGGGTTAAATCTGCATTTAAAATTTCGGCATAAACCTTTGCAGTTTGTACTTGTGCTCCGGAATGACCGCGACAAATTGTCGCAAGGCGAAGCGCCATCATTGCTCGAACTACTTCTACTTCAACGGGAGAACCAGAACCAGCTGCGTGTGAGCGAATCAAAGAGCGTTGTAATTGGGCACGCATATCAGCATCAATATATTTTCTAGCGAGTGCACCAAAGCCAGTAGAAACTCCATAAACAGCTTGTTTAGATGCAGCGAGATCGTCGACAATTTTCCGCGCGCGCTCAATTGCAGAAATTGCCTCATCGCTAATCTTGATTTTTGCACCATCGCGCGCGATTGCGATTACATCAGTTGCAGTAAGCCCCTTAGTACCAAGGAGAATTTCTGCCGACATTACCCACCCCACTAAGATTTATCTTGCGTAAGGCTATCAGCGTCAGGAGCGAGAGCAAGAGATGGGTTTATCACACGATCCAAATTGGTTGCGCGCTGGCAATTGGATAACTAAGACAGATTACGCCGACTTTGCAATTGTTGGCGTTGGTGCGTCGAAGAGTGCACTTACACCTAATCGTGCATTTAAAACTCCGAATGCGATTCGAGAAGCGCTACTCAAATACAGTACCTATAACGCTTCACAAGATATAGATCTCACAAAATCATTGGCAGCAGGTGATTTGGGAGATGTCCGTAAGCCTGACGATCAAGAATATGCAATCACACAGCTTTCTGAGTTTTATAACAACGCCAAATCTTTAGTATTACTAGGTGGTGACAATTCAATTACTTACAGCGGAGTATCCGCACTTTTCGGTAAAGTAAAGCCTAATAAAATTGGTGTAATAACACTAGACGCCCACCATGATTTGCGGGATGGAATCTCAAACGGCTCTCCAATTAAGCAATTAGTAGATAACGGATTGCCGGGTAAGAACATAGTTCAAATTGGTATTAATGATTTTGCAAATTCTAAGTTTTACGCAGAACGTGCTAAAAAACTTGGCATTAAGGTAATTCATCGAAATGAATTTAGCTCCGCTAAACCTGAAGCGATTGCCACAAAGGCACTTAAAACGTTATCCAATTGCACACATATCTATCTAGATATAGATATGGATGTCTGTGATCGTTCAGTAGTCCCCGCCGCTCCTGCCGCAATGCCCGGTGGAATCAGCGCCGATCAAATTAAGAAAGTCGTCTACCGGATTGCAAAAGATAAGCGCGTCAACCACTTCGATATTACTGAGCTTGATGCAACCATCGATTCTCTAGATCAAAGAAGTATTCGGCTCGCTGCTCTTCTGATACTTGAAATTGCTACCGCAAAAGCAAAACGATGAAGAATTATTCAATTGCGATCGTAGGGGCGGGCCCTGCAGGATATTTTGCAGCGCAAGCTCTGCAGAACCTGCAGACTGATGACCTCAAATTTCAGATCGATATGATCGAAAAACTCCCTACCCCATGGGGATTGGTAAGAAGTGGCGTCGCTCCCGATCATCCGAAAATCAAGACCGTCTCTAAAGTCTTTGAAAAAATCGCAACCAGCGAAGGCTTCCAACTTTTCTGCAACGTAGAGCTCGGAAAAGACATCAAAACTGAAGAGCTAACTGAGATTTATGACGCGGTAGTTATCGCAACTGGCAGTGATAAAGGAAAGAAATTAGGAATTCCAGGCGAAAATCTACGCGGATCACTCTCTGCAGCTGAATTCGTTCCTTGGTATAACGCGCATCCTGATTATGTAAATGTCGATGTGCCGCTTGATACCGATACTGCAATTGTCATCGGCGCTGGAAATGTGGCGATGGATGTAGGTCGAATGTTGGCGCTTGAACCAAAAGAGCTTGATCCAACCGACACTGCAACTCATGCACTAGAAAAACTTCACGAATCAAAGATTCGCACCGTTCATCTCTTCGGTCGCCGTGGACCCGAACACGCAGCATTCACTGCACCAGAACTTCGCGAGTTGCCAAAACTTGAACATACAGATGTTGAAATTGGCGAATGCGATATTGAAGATGCCATCAAACGTGCTGAAGCACTTGGTGAAGTTCCAAAAGATGTTCGTTCAAATCTTGATGCCATGATGTCTGTGGCTAAAACGCCAAAAGCTGGACACGAGCGAAATTTAAATTTCCACTTTCTTGCTTCTCCTATTGAAATAAAGGGGAAAGATCGGGTCGAAGAAGTTGTCTTTGCCGTAAATAAAATTGAAAATGGCAAAGTTTTTCAAACAGATGACCGCTATTCAGTCAAGGCTGGACTCATCATTTCTGCGATTGGTTATGAATCCGAACCAATTCCAGGTGTGCCATACGAAAACGGAAAAGTGGTTAATTCCGAAGGTCGCGTAGCAAATAGCAATATTTATGTAGTTGGATGGGCAAAACGCGGACCATCCGGCGTAATAGGTACAAATAAAAGCGATGCGGCATCAGTGATGGAACATTTAAGAGCAGATTTAAAAACTCCAAAGAATAATGAAGGAATTACTAAACTTCTTAAAGATCGCGGAGTAATTCATATTTCACAAAGTAATTGGGAAGCTTTAAATTCTGCAGAAGTTTCGGCCGGAACTCAATCCGGTAAGCCGCGCATTAAATTTACCGACCGTAAGGAGATGCTAGGCTTCGCAGGCTAATTGCGCCCGTAGCTCAACGGATAGAGCATCTGACTACGGATCAGAAGGTTAGGGGTTCGAATCCCTTCGGGCGCGCTTCTTACAACTTTCTCTCAATTTCCCTATAAGCTATTTTGAAATCTCTTCAAGAGTAGTCTTAGTTTTATGAGTATTGAAAACATAGTAACTTGTTCAAATCTAACGAAGGATTACGGCGGGGGTAATGGCCTATTTGATCTCAATTTAAAGATAAGAAAAGGTGAAGTTTTTGGATTAGTAGGTCCAAATGGTGCAGGAAAAAGCACCTTCATAAAGTTGCTGATGGACATCGTCAGGCCAACTCGAGGAGAAGCATCAATTTTCGGACTTGATTCCAGGAAAGACTCCCTAGAACTTAAGAAACGAATTGGGTATCTGCCAGGCGAACTTATGCAATTTCCAAGCGTTACTGCAGGGTACATACTCAATTTATTATCCAATCTACGAGGTATGTCAGAAAAGACTTCGATCAATACTTATGCTGAGAGATTGCAACTAGATCTAAATCGCAAATATCAAGATCTCTCGCATGGCAACAAACAGAAAGTGGGATTAATTCAAGCCCTAATGCATAGCCCAGATTTAGTCATTTTAGATGAGCCAACTCTTGGTCTAGATCCGATTGTTCAAAGAGAAGTAAAGCTAATTATCAAGGAGCTTATTGCACTAGGAAAAACAATTGTTCTTTCATCTCACATCATGAGCGAAGTCGAAACAGTTTGTAACAGAATTGGTTTTATAAACCATGGCAAAGTATTGAGAGAAGGAACACTTTCCGAGCTAAGACAGACCAGAGTTCATAAAGTAACGGTTCTATTTAATAGTGAGATTCCAACTGCTGATGAACTAAGAAACTCGGGAGCAGAATCTATAGAAGTTGATGGAAAATCAATCAATTTACAGATGCGCGGCTCCGTAGACCGTGTAATGAAGTTACTATCGAAATACACGATTGACGAATTCGATAGTAGAGAACTCTCGCTGGAGGAGGTGTTCTTCTCTGAAGTTGAAAGATAGAAATGCCAGTTTTGCGTTGATACTCAGTTCATTAAGAGAGAAAAGAACAACAATTCTGGCCTGGGCGATAAGCGGCGCACTTGCTATGTATTTTGAAGCGCTTGCTATTGCGGCGGAGCTTCGCGACTACCCAGGCGGTCCTGAAGCGCTAGCAAAATCAATTTATCCAACGATTGAAGGAATGCGAATCATCAGGTGGCCGGCTGATCGCTTAGATACGCTCGGTGGATATTTGGCTTATCACAATATTGTCTTATTCAATTTCTTTCTAGCAATATTCGCAGCTATTCAAGGTGCAAGATTAATTAGATATTTGGAAGAAAATCGCACAATTGAATTCATCTCCGCAACTGGTCTTTCTCGCCGAAAAATTATTTCTTTAAGATCTTGCTCATACTTACTATCCCAACTATTGATCTCACTTTCACTTGGAATTGCAACTGCATTCGCTTTAATCGCGTCAAACGAACCGAATTCAAAGGGTGCGATTATTACTTTATTGGCCGGTGGAATTTGCATCTTTCCATTCTTTGGTTTGGGGCTTTTCGTTTCACAGTTTGTCAATTCTGCAAAAACAGCATCTGGAATCACTTCGATAGTAGTTACATTGGTATATGTCTTAGATAACATAAGCGGAAAATACGAGTGGCTTGTTTGGTTCAAATATCTATCTCCCTTTTACTACGCCAACCTTTCACGCCCCGTAATTCCAGGCTTCAATACTAATTATTGGTCTTGGTTTCTTATGTTCGCAGTAGGTTCATTATTCATAGCAGTCTCAATATCCTTAGCTGAAAGAAGAGACCTAGAGTCGGTCGTATTTCAAAAATCTCGCCATAAATCACAGAAGTCAAAAAAGAAGATTTATGTTCCTAAAACTCTTGTTGGCGACATTCTCTACCGGCAGCGCTTTGGAATATTTGCTTGGGTGATTACAGTTTCGATCTTCATCGGCGTATTCATTTCAATGTTAAATGGAATTGTTGATATTTGGAGAGAATTTGCATTTCTTGATCAATTTTCAACTTACGGTTTTGGTAATTCTCCAGAAGAACAGTATCTGGCCTTAGTTTTTGAAATTCTTCCACCGTTTCTTGCAGCTTTCGTAATTACTCAAAGTTCAAAATGGACGACTGATCTGAACCATGGACGAGTTCAATTACTTCTATCAACTCCCATGTCATGGAGTGGATTAATCGTACGAAGAGTTATTGCCACGCTTATTGGTGCCTTACTCATCATTCTATTCTCGACAGGCACAGCAGTAATTGGAGGTTTGATACAGAATGTCGAAATTAATGTTTATGCAGTCTTTCGAGTATTAGTCATGTGCACACTCTTTGTCTTTGCATTTAGTTCAATTAGCGCGTTGTTAGCTGCAATTCTGCGGGGTAAGAACGCAACTCATTTAATCTCAATTTATGTTGGTGCCGCCTGGACAATTGGGTTTATGGCGCCTTATTTAAATTGGCCAAGTTGGATCGTGCGATTTTCAATTTTCGATGCCTTCGGTCATCCCTTTGTGCAGTGGCCAGGAGCTCTTAATATCTCGCTAATACTCGTTATGGCGATACCAGTACTTATATCTGCCATGTTCGTGGCAGAAAAATCACCAAAAGTCTGAGTGGGAAATCAGAAAAGAGAAGAATTCTAAAGTTCTGCCGTTAAAGTATGGAGTAGAGCCTAGGGGGAAGCATGGCAGCGTCTACACCGATCCCAATTCCTACAAATCGACTTAATGGACTTCGCAGATATAACTTAATTGCCGGCGTATTTCATCTTGTGCAAGCAATTGCGATTTTTGCGTTAGCGAATAGCTTTGCCCTGCCGGTTTCAGTAAGTTATTTAACTGATGCCCCAATTCCGGGAGCAAAATTTGAAGATATTCAGCTATTCGACTTTCCGATAGCAATTGGCGTCGCAATATTTTCACTACTAAGCGCCGTTGCTCACTTCTGGATTGTCGGTCCAGGATTTAAGGGTTACACGAATGATCTAAGTAACATGAGAAATATTGCACGTTGGGTCGAATACTCAATCTCTTCAACATTGATGATCGTTTTAATCTCACTAATAAACGGAATTTGGGATGTTGTCGCCCTACTTGGAATTTTGGGATCAAATATTTCAATGATTCTCTTTGGCTGGCTGCAAGAAAAATATGAAGAACCAGGTAAAGGAAGTTTGCTGCCGTTTTGGTTTGGATGTATTGCAGGAATTGTTCCTTGGATTGCGATGTTCTGGCTGCTTTTCTCGCCAGGTAGCGAAGCGGAAGCACCCGGCTTTGTTTACGGCGTAGTTTTCTCGCTTTTCATTTTCTTTAATTCATTTGCGTTAGTTCAGTGGCTGCAGTATAAAAAAATTGGTAAATTTGCTGATTATCTAGTTGGCGAGCGCACCTACATCACACTTTCTTTCATTGCTAAATCGGCACTTGCCTGGCAGATCTTTGCGGGCGTGCTTGCAACAAGTACTTTATAGAAAAAGCCCCCGCGTAGTGCGAGGGCTTTTCCACTTACTTTCGATTAAAGAGTTGGAAGTAGCACTTGGTTAATTCCATGCGCAACTTGAGTATTTCCTTGATTTATATCTACTTTATTTAGGAGTACCACTGCGTTCTTATTACTTGATGACTTATCCACCAAAGTAATTGTTGTGCCACTTACTTGAACTCCTAAACTTTCGCCAGCCACAGTATTCAACAGTGCGCCATTTGCTTGCAGAGCTGCCGGTGAAAGAATCGGATCGCCAAGTACTACATGGTAAAGAATGACTTTTTCAACAGTTTTAGCCCCGAGACTCATGACGGCATTTGCGACCGCTGATTCGGTATTCAATTGCTTACCGGTTAAATTCTTCACTAGTTTTCGAAATGCTCGATCCGTAGGTATAAATGCAGTCAGCTTTACAGTTCCATCGGAAATTGCCTGGGCTGGAGTTTTCGGTCGTGCAATCCAAACATCGAGAAAGACTGAGGTAAAGATATCGAAATCTCCCCATGTCTTATCAAATTTAGGATTATCAAGATTCATAACTTCAGTTAATGGCATCATTCGTAAATTACTTGTTTCGGCATTTGCAATAGACATTGGCGAAACCAGAAGAGCATTCAGTGTAGCGACCGCGGCAAAACGCTTAATCTTTCCCATTCGAATAAATCCTTTTTTTGGTGGTCTCTGAGGTGAGACCTTTGTGACTGAAGCATCTTCATTTATTCTTAAAGGATGCTCAAATGTATCTCAATTTTAAGTCGAGAGTTCCTCAAATTATCGTTAGAAATTATTTACTCTTCTGCAACTACTTCTTCCGACTAACTATCACTCGGCTGTTCTACTGAGGCATCGCTAGGCACTTCCGAATTATTTTCTTGCTCGCTCTCTTGATATTCATTTTCTCGTTCCGCTGCTTCTTGCGCTGCAGCATCAAGCGCATCATTCAAGAGCTGATCTGTAAAGTCGTACTCGTTTTCCTGAAGATACTCTATTTGCTCATTTATAGAATTTTCTCGCTCAGCATACTCATCAAGTGTTTCTTGGTAGTACTGCAATTGTTCTTGAATGTTGGAGACTATTTGGGTTCGGAGATCATTCAAGAAAGTTTCCAATTCAGAACCTGTCAAACCCAATTGCTGCTCAGCATATTCTCTTTGAATAATGAAGTCTTCAGAGGATTCAACCCCATCTATCTCTTGTTGGAATTGCTCAACTCGTTCTCGATATTCAGTTTCATATTGAGATTTAAAAGTAAGCAAATCGCTTTGCGCCCAACGTATCTGATCAGCAATAAATATTTGATATTCTCTCTCAGCAAGCAAGACCGCTTCATTAAGCGCATCACGTAGAAGTTCTTCTGCAAAATCGTATTCGCTGCTCTCCAGATATGCTACATTTTCTGAAAGTTGGCGCTGGTTATTCTCATAGTATTCAAGCGTCTGTTGGTAGCTCGCGATATCCTCTAATATTCTTTTTTCTGCATCTGCGATTGCATTTGAAATAAATTCTTCATATGCTCGCCCCGTCAGCCCTAATTCAAATTCTGCAATCCATTTGGCGTCTTCGATATAACCGGCAGCTTCAACATCCTTAAGTGACTCTTGTAGATTAGATATTGCTGAGTTGTATTGATCACGATAAATTCGATTAAAGCGACTCAAATCAACTTGTTGATATTTTAAGTTTTCCGCAACCCATGTTTGGTATTGACGCTCTTGCTCTGCTACCTCTGCCTGGTATCGGTCAAATTCTGACTGAAACATTGTTTCTGCTTCTGAAAATGCTTCCCGTAGTAAAGCATCCGTGAATGTTGGGTCGTTTTCACGATAATAACGTATGTACTCTTCTAATAGCTGAGGAAAAGAATTGTAATAATTTTCAGTTTCGGTAATCGATGAAATTCCGGCCTGTATTTCCGACTCAACTCTTTTACGAGCGTTATTCATGTATTCTTCAAATTTGTTTCCTACTAATTGAAGTTCAACTTCTGCATACCAAGCATCGTATTCTAACCAACCCGACGAATCTATATCACTTAACGCTCTTTGATAATCCTTAAGTAGATTTTCATTCTGAGCTTTATAAATTGAATTGTATTTCAAGTACTCATTTTGCAGATTGCGAATACTTTCAAAACCTTCACTCCGTAATGATCTAAAGTCCCCTCGGTCAAATTTCTCTGGGGAGAAGGTGTTCTTCACCGGATCAGGATTTTTGGGTGGTTCGACCTTAGTCTCTTCGGCATTAATTATCTTGCTCTCTTTTTTCTGTTTTTCTATGATATCTCTAGTTATTTGCTTAGCAATTTTCTTTCTAAGTTTCTTGTTTGCCCAGACCAAAGACTCACCATTTGAAACACAGCGAAACTTCTTGCCGTCGATAGATTTGGTCTTTTTTGATTTCTTGCATTCGGTGTTGTTTATTGCCGAGGCCGGCGTCGCAGGAATCCAGGCAAGGATGACAGTCGCCAAAACCAGCTGACTCAAGAGATTCTTTTTTACCTGGCGTTTCATTACGGGAGTGTAAAAAGTAAATTGAGTGTGCGCATTTCCAAAATCACGATTTAAGCCTTTCTACGTGCCCTGGGTAGACTTTCGCGACGTCAGCGCCCGTAGCTCAATGGATAGAGCATCAGACTTCGGATCTGAGGGTTGGGGGTTCGAGTCCCTCCGGGCGCGCAGCTTCATAGGAGTAAATGATGACTCTTAAAATCGCATGGTTTATTTCTCTATTGATGGCAATTTTGGGACTTTGGTCAGATGTATGGGAGTTCTATTGGTTCCTATTTTTAATTTTGAGCGTGTTTCTCATTAAAAATTTCAAAAAGAGTCGATATTAGGCTGCGGGTAGACTTACCCATATGAAGGCCCTTGCCACACGAAAAGTAATAAGTCTGGTGATGTTGCTTGGGTCAATCTCGGGTTTTATCGCTTCTTTCTTGCTGACCGTAGACAAAATTGAAGTTCTCAAGGATTCTGGATACACACCATCTTGCAACATATCTGAAACTTTAAATTGCAAGAGCGTGATGCTCTCTAAGCAAGCCGAAGTTTTTGGATTTCCTAATTCGCTAATCGGACTTGGAGCGTTTGCAATTTTTATTGCAATTGGTGTGGCTTTGCTTGCAGAAGTTCAATTCCCAAAGTGGTTCTGGCAAATTGCATTTGTTGGAACTTTGAGCGGTGTTCTTTTTTCACATTGGCTTGCATATCAAACAACTTTTGAAATTGGAGCACTATGTCCTTATTGCATGGTGGCCTGGTTTGGTACGACATTAATTCTTTCGAGCATTATTCAAGAATTGCTTCGCTTTAAATCAGCAGAGTCGACTGATCTTGCGGAACCAGAATCTGTTACGACAATCAGTAGCTTCATGCCAATTTTCCATGCGGTTTGGGTAGGACTACTAATTGCTGGTGCGTTCCTCGGTGTTAATTAACGCCTCTTGAAGCCTTTCGGACACTTGGGTTTTACTCCAGTAATTTTTTGAGACTTCTTTCCTTTAACACAAGTAATTGTTCGAGTCTTAACAACCTTGCCTGTAACTTGAATAGTTGCAGCTGCGGAAACGGAAGCGATTAATGATGTACCGGCTTGAGTTGCAGTTATCTCACAATTTCCGGCTTTAAGAAGTGTCACTTTTGAACCTTCAACAGTACAAATTTCTTTCGAGTTACTCGAATATGTAATCGCACCGCCACTTGACGCAGTGGCGGCTAAGTCGAGAGTTTTAGCGGAAACATCAGCGGAAGTAACCGGTTTAAAGGTAATGGTTTGTGAATCTTTTGTTACATCGAAAGTTAATTGGTAAAGATCAGATGCTAGATAATCATTGGTTGCCGCGCTTTGATAATTCAAAATACATTTTCCACCACCGACGATAGTTATGTATTGGAAGCTCGCAAAGCAGACATCAGGAGTTGTAGTAACTGGCTGAATGATTGATCCGGCTGTGTTGTAAACCAGGTACGTTTCAATCCGCTTGGGAAGATTCTTTACATCTTGGGTTGCCACGGTTGGAACGGAGATTGTGGGCTTGCTTCGAGCCGGAGAGATGTCGGAACTCAAAGTTATTGTGGTGCTCAAATAATCGTTATTGGCATCTGTGAAGACTCGGTAGCTGCAAGTTCCAGTCGCAATAAATTTCAAGCTATCGCCGTCTTTATTACAAACGGTAGGAGTCGTTGATTCAATTTTTAGTTTGATTCCAGGAACTCTTATTAAGAAGTACTTCGTTGGGTCATAAATTTCACCGACACGGAAAATGGGCACGTCACTTCCATAAATCGCGGGCTTGTCATCCGTCAAATAAATTGATGAGGCATGAGAAGGACCGACAAAAGTCTTGCTAGATAGATTCAACTTACCCATCGATCTAACAACGACTGAAGTCTCACCATCCAAGAAGTCGTTAAATGGAGTCGGATAAATTGTCGACGTCGTAGGAACTGTCATTCCACGTGAGCCAGGTTCACCCTCAATTGGTTCGGCATAAAATTCGTAAAGTCCTGGCGGAAAACTTGGATCAAGCGATAAATCACCAACAAATTTGAATTCCTTACTTCCTGAGGCTGCATTCTGTTTAGTTAATGTCGTACTTACAGAAATGCGGCTATCTTTTGATTTGAACCAGAGGCTGGTCTTTGTAGAACGAATTCCAACAGGATGACTAACAGTCAGTGTGAAAGTCAATTTAGCGTTAGCGGTATTAACATCTATTTGTTTTTGGGAGACTGTGAAACTTACGATTTTTGGTACTTCATAGGGTAGATCTGCGGCAAATGCGGAGGTTAAATTGCTAGAAGCAAATCCTAGAATTGTCAGAAATGTAAGGACCTTGAGTTTCATAGTTCTCCTGTTAGGTAAGGCTGTAACTCTACACGGCTAGCCGAAGTCAGATAAGTAAGATTCAGGGGTGAATTTACGCAAGACAGTTCTGCTTGTTGCAACCCTAAATCTCATTTATTT
>CAZCQR010000008.1:0-24912 GCA_964500885.1 uncultured Clavibacter sp. | reverse complement strand
ATCGAAGATTTGGACGATGTACAGAATGTCTACGGCAATTTTGATATCTCTGATGAAGTGATGGCGAGCCTAACTTAGCAAGTAGTTCTTCTTGATTATTCTCTTTACGTGAGAGTTCTTGGCATAGATCCTGGATTGACACGCTGTGGAATAGGCGTAGTCGAGCGAACCAAAGATGCCAAATTATCTCTAGTTAATTGTGGAGTTATACAAACTGCATCTGATGATCCCCTCGAGTTAAGACTTCTTAATCTTGAAGCGGAATTGAATCGCTGGATTAAGAATGTTAAACCCGATGTAATTGCAGTGGAGCGAGTTTTCTCTCAGCTGAATGTGAAGACGGCAATGGCAACTGGACAAGCCGCAGGAGTTGCCTTGTTGATTGCAGCCAAATCTGGTCTTCCTATAGCAATGCATACTCCTACTGAAGTAAAAGCTGCAGTCTCGGGATCTGGTCGAGCAGATAAAAAACAGGTGGCAAAAATGGTGGTCAAGATATTAAATCTCAAAGAGACTCCATCTCCTGTCGACACAACTGATGCCATTGCTCTGGCTATCTGTCATCATTGGCGCGGACCAGGAAATAACCGGTTGATGATCGCTGCGAAAACGGAACGGAATAGAATTGTTGGATTGGCAAGTAGAAAGAAAAGCAAGTGATAGCTCGCATTAGTGGCGAATTGTTGGAAGTTCGACTCACTTCTCTAGTAATTGAAGCAGGCGGCTTAGGTTATGAAGTTCTTGTCGCTCCTGATATCGCAGCCTCTTTGCAAGTTGGCGAGAGGATAGAGCTCTTTACATCTCAGGTCATAAGAGAAGACTCATCAACTCTATTTGGTTTTCGAAATACTCAGGCAAGAGAATTGTTCAATCAGGTCCAAACTGTTTCTGGAGTTGGGCCAAAAGTTGCCCACTCGCTCCTTTCAAGTTTTACCCCTGACGATTTGAGAATCGCTATTGGATCTGGCGACCTGAAATCTTTAGAGAAGGTTCCTGGAATTGGGAAAAAAGTAGCCTCCCGTATCGTTCTTGAATTGCAAGACAAGTTTGGTAATCAGATGCAACAACGTGAACTTATCGGAGGTAAATGGCGAGCTTCGCTTCGAGATGCGCTTACCAGTTTAGGCTATTCAACGCGCGAGGCCGATAGCGCAATTGATAAAACCCTAGAGAGTGTTGAAAAACCAGATCAGATGGACTTGAGCGAATTACTCAAAATATCGTTGAGCCAGGCGAAACGATGAGTGAATCACTTAGCTCCAATCTCTCCCCGGAAGATATCAGCGCCGAACAGGCTTTGCGACCGGAGAATCTTGCGGATTTCGTTGGTCAGCAACGCGTTAGAGACCAGGTTGATTTATTACTTCGAGCTGCGCGCGAGAGATCCGCGCCAGCTGATCACATACTTTTATCTGGACCTCCAGGTTTAGGTAAAACAACTCTAGCGATGATTGTTGCTGCAGAAATGGGAACGCCAATTCGTATCACTAGCGGTCCAGCAATTACTCATGCTGGAGATTTGGCTTCGGTACTCTCATCACTAGTTGAAGGTGAGATTCTTTTTCTTGATGAGATTCATCGGATGGCAAGGCCTGCCGAAGAAATGCTCTACATGGCAATGGAAGATTTCAGAGTAGATGTAATTGTTGGCAAAGGTCCTGGAGCAACTGCCATCCCATTGGCACTCCCACATTTCACATTAGTTGGAGCCACTACAAGAGCTGGACTCTTGCCGGCTCCGTTGCGAGATCGATTTGGTTTCACAGCACACCTTGATTACTACGATCAGAGTGATATCGAAAATATCGTGTTACGTAGTTCCAAACTTTTGAATATATCAATAACTAACGAAGCAGTATCTGAATTAGGCATGAGATCTCGCGGCACACCAAGAATTGCTAATCGATTACTTCGCAGAGTCCGGGATTACGCCGAAGTGCATGCCGATTCTGTGGTGACAGGCGATGTAACTAAGAAAGCTCTAGAGATATATGAAGTGGATGAAAAAGGATTAGATAGATTAGATATTGCGATTCTTAGAGCTCTGGTCGAGCAATTTGCTGGAGGTCCTGTCGGGCTAAATACACTCGCGATGGCGGTAGGTGAGGAGCGGGAAACAGTTGAATCGATGGCTGAGCCATTCTTGGTGAGAAGTGGATTTATGATTCGATCCCCGAGGGGTAGAACGGCAACAGCGCTTGCCTGGCGTCATTTAGGGAAAAATCCTCCCGCAGAAACGCCTGGGCTTTTCGACAGTACTGACTTACAACCATAGAATCTCGCCCTATGTCTTTTAGTTCTGTAACTCGAAGCTCTGGAAATGCCAAGAAATCTAAACCTGGCAGAACACTTTTTATCCATTTATTTCTGACTGGAGCCCTCTTCGCCATCGCCCTCTCTATAGGGGCAACTTCGATAAATCTTGGACTTGATTTAAGAGGTGGCACAAGCGTTACTTTGCAGCCGCGAGTTCAAAGTGGGACTACAGGTTCCATCACTGCTGAATCGATTGATCAAGCTGTCGCAATTATTAGACAACGAGTCGACTCACTCGGAGTAGCTGAGAGCGAAGTAACTGCCGAAGGAACCGGTATCAATCGTCAGATTGTAATTGCAGTTCCTGGCGAAACTGGACGAAGAATTGTTGATTTGGTTGGTCAAACTGCAGAGTTACGATTTCGACAAGTACTAGTTGAAACTGGTGGCGTTCCGACCCCAACAGATGTGGACCTCACCAACGGCTTAAATTTAACGCCTGCAGAGATTGCGCAATTTACCCAACTTGATTGCAGCCAAAGTAATTCTTCGGTTGGATCTGGCACTGAAGATCCAAATTCAGTATTGATTACTTGTGATCGAAATAATGTTGCTAGATACATTCTTGCTCCAGCAAAGGTTATAGGTAGAGATGTTTCAAGTGCAACAGCTGCAATTGACCCGCAGAGTGCGAGCGGTTGGTACGTAAGTCTAGATTTCACAGGCGAAGGTGCGAAGAAGTTTGGTGAGTTAACACAAGCAGTGGTGAATTTAGCCCAGCCTCAAAATCAAGTCGCTATAGTTTTAGATGGCGCGGTGGTATCAGCGCCTCGAATCAACGAAGCGATTCTTGGCGGAAGGGCACAAATCACTGGTTCTTTTAGCCAACTTGAAGCGCAAGATTTGGCCAATGTTCTCAAGTATGGATCTCTTCCGCTTGCTTTTGATCGTGGCGAAGTACAGCAAGTTTCACCAACGCTCGGCAGCGATCAATTACGTGCTGGATTGTTGGCAGGTGGATTAGGTCTTTTATTGGTAGTTATTTACTCAATTCTTTACTACCGAGCGCTTTCCATTGCAGTAGTAGGTTCTCTTGCCCTAGCGGCTGCTCAAGTTCTACTGGCGCTGCTACTTCTCGGTAAGACTGTTGGATTTACTCTGACACTTGCGGGAATTGCAGGAACAATTGTCGCAATTGGAATTACTGCCGACTCATTTATTGTCTATTTTGAACGTATTAGAGATGAAATGCGTGATGGAAAACCATTACGAGTCGCTGTAGAAACCGGATGGATCAGAGCGCGACGCACGATTGTTGTTGCCGACTTGGTCTCGGGAATTTCATCAATTGTGCTCTATATAGTTTCAGTAGGAAGCGTTAGAGGGTTTGCTTTCACTCTCGGTCTTACAACCATTATTGATCTAATTATTATTTTCTTCTTCACCAAACCGCTGCTTTCATTGATGGCAAAGTCCAAGTACTTGCAGGGCGGTGGACGTTTCTCTGGAGTTTCACCAAGAAGCGTTGGTCTTGTGACTACTTCTGAGGAGGTACGTTCATGAAGTTAACTGGACTTGGTGGTCGCCTTTATAGAGGTGAAACTTCATTAAACATTATCGGTGGAAAGCGAAAGTGGTATTCCATTTCGCTGCTCTTCATTATTCTCTCTGGAATTGCCCTAGGGACCAAGGGAATAGAACTATCAATTGAATTTAAAGGCGGATCGTCATTCACAGTTACAACCCAGAGTGGAACTATCGCGCAAGCCGAAGAAGCAGTATCAAGTGCTGGATATTCTGGCGAGACGAGAATTCAAACCATTGGTGATGACAAGATTAGAATTCAAACTGGTGAAATTGCTCAAGACCTATCAAATAAGATTCAGGATTCCTTAGCAAGTAAATTCTCGGTAACAATCGAATCTATTGATACACAAAATGTTGGCCCATCATGGGGCGAAGAGATTTCACGGAAGGCTCTTCAAGGATTGATTGCCTTCTTGATAATTGTGATGATCTATTTGGCGCTGACTTTTGAACCTAAGATGGCAATAGCTGCAATTGTCGCGTTAATTCACGATGTCTTTATCACTGTCGGAATCTATGCACTTGTTGGATTCGAAGTTTCACCCTCAACAGTAATTGGTTTCCTAACAATTTTGGGCTACTCACTTTATGACACGGTTGTTGTCTTCGATAAAGTCCGTGAAAACACTAGATCCATTACAGCGACCGGGAAATACACTTATTCTCAAGCTGCAAACCTTGCTGTTAATCAAACCATCGTTCGTTCGCTCAATACTTCGTTAATAGCGCTCTTGCCTGTAGCTGCAATTCTCTTCGTAGGCGCAGGAATTCTCGGAGCAGGCACTTTAAAGGATTTATCTCTAGCTCTATTTATCGGTCTAATTGCTGGAACCTATTCATCAATATTTATCGCAGCTCCAGTTCTTGCACAGTTACGAGAGCGCGAACCAGCCATTAAAGCGTTAAATCAACGAGTTATGGCCAGAGGCGGTGCAGCTCTTCCAAGCGGGCAACGAGTTCAACAGAAACGCGACAAGCGAAAAGGTCGTAAGTAACGGATAATTAGTGCATGAACGCGATGCTGACTCCGGTTGCAACGCGTGTGCGCGAGCTAAATCCGAAAGCTGATTTATCCGTTGTTGAAAGAGCCTTCGAACAGGCAAAGAGCGCTCATGAAGGTCAACTTCGTAAAAGCGGTGATCCTTACATAACTCATCCAGTTGCAGTTGCCGAGATTCTGGCAGATCTAGGACTGGACCCAAGCACATTGGCTGCTGCACTTCTTCACGATACGGTCGAAGATACAAATTACTCTTCTGATCAGTTGCGGAGCGAATTTGGCGAGGAGATTTCAAATTTAGTTGATGGAGTTACAAAGCTCGATCGGTTGACTTACGGTCCAACTGCTGAAGCTGAAACAGTCCGCAAAATGGTAGTTGCAATGGCAAAGGACATTCGCGTTCTAGTCATTAAGCTCGCCGATCGTTTACATAACGCACGCACTTGGCAATATGTCGAACCAGAGAGCGCCGCTCGCAAAGCAAGGGAAACACTTGATATTTATGCACCGCTTGCTCATAGGTTAGGAATGAATGCTGTTAAATGGGAATTAGAAGATCTTTCATTTAAATTTCTAGAGCCTAAAAAATTCGATGAGATTGAACGACTGGTTGCAGAGAGATCTCCTGCTCGAGATCGGTTAACTAACGAAGTCATAAAAGTTGTCGAGAAGGATCTTGCTGAGCAAGGTGTAAAGGCAGTAGTTACTGGAAGGCAGAAGCATCTCTACAGCGTCTATCAAAAAATGGTTGTCCGCGGTAGAGAATTCAATGACATCTACGATTTAGTGGGAATTCGAGTATTGGTTGATGATGTACGAGATTGCTATGGCGTGTTAGGTGCAATCCACGCGAGATGGAGTCCAGTTCCTGGTCGATTTAAGGACTATATCGCCATGCCGAAATTCAATCTTTATCAATCTCTACATACGACCGTTATCGGTCCAACTGGCAAGGCAGTTGAAATTCAAATCAGAACGCATGAAATGCATAGAAGGGCCGAATACGGAATTGCTGCACATTGGAAATACAAGGCTGGAAAGCGAGAGAATACAAAAGATTCGCCTGACGTACTTTGGTTGAAGCAGCTTCATGAATGGCAGCAAGAAACAACCGATGTATCTGAATTCCTAGATGCGCTTCGCTTTGATCTTCACACTCCTGAAGTATTTATTTTCACTCCCAAGGGAAGCGTTATTGCACTACCACAGGGCTCCACCGCTGTTGATTTTGCCTACGCAGTTCATACTGAAGTTGGAAATAAATGCGTTGGCGCGAAAGTAAATGGAAAGTTAGTTTCACTTGAATCGCCATTAGCAAATGGTGACGTTGTAGAAATCGTAACTAATAAAGGCGAAAACGCTGGCCCGTCGCGTGACTGGTTAAATTTCGTTAAATCTCAACGCGCTAGATCGAAAATTAAGGCTTGGTTCTCTAGAGAGCGAAGGGAAGAAGCAATTGATGCCGGGAAAGAATCAATAGCCCGGCAGATGCGAAAAGCGGGCCTTCCTATTCAGAAGATTCTTGGGGGACAAGCACTGCTTCAAATTTCACATGACCTTAATTACGCAGATATTGATACTTTGTATGCTGCCGTCGGAGATGGCTTGATCTCTTCGAACTCAGTCGTCGAAAAGTTGATGTCTGCAGTAGGTGCTGAAGATGTCGATGATCCAGTGATTGCTGATTTAGTTTCAAATACAGATCCAGCGAAACTATTCAGAAGAAGCGCAAGCGGCGTTACCGTTGAAGGAACCGATGATGTTCTCATCAAGCTAGCGAGATGCTGCACACCTGTCCCAGGAGATGCGATAACCGGTTTTGTCACCAGGGGAAGTGGAGTTTCAGTTCATCGAAGCGATTGTGTAAATGTGGCGGATTTGAAGTTTCATCAGGGCGATAGAATCGTAAAAGTTTCTTGGGATCCAACTGCTAAGACTGTCTTTCTGGTCAATATTCAGATTGAAGCTCTTGATCGTTCAAGATTGCTATCAGATATAACGAGAGCTCTCTCAGACCAAGAAGTGAATATTTTGCATGCAGCTGTGAATACGACTAAGGATCAAACGGCAATCTCGCGATTCACCTTCGAGATGGCTGATGCCTCACATCTTGATTTGGTATTGGCTACCATTCGAAAAATTGATGGAGTTTACGATGTCTACAGAATTACTAACAACTAGCTATTGAATTCCGATAAACCTTTTTCTGCCTCAGCAAGCCAGATAGCGCGTGCAGCGGCTGCTTCGCGAAGTTCGCTGGCTTTCTTAAGATCTCCAGCAGCCTCCGCCTTAGCAGCTTTGTTCTCGTAATCAGCCACAGCGGCAACCAACTGGGCAACAACTTCTGAAGCTCGCGCTTTAGCGCCAGGATCAGATTTACGCCATTGTTCTTGCTCCGCCTCTTTGATTGTTAATTCGACATCTTCAACACGACGATCAAGAGCATTGCGCTTACCACGCTCAACCTGGCCAGCTTTCATATATTTACTCTTCAGGTCACGGAACTTTCGTCGAACCTCGTCCAAATTGCTGATTGGCAATAAGGTTTCAATTTCTCTAACTATTTCCTCTCGCTTCAAAAGATTCTCACCGAAAGATAGAGATCGCTTTTCCAAATCCGCATTCTTTGCAGCGAAGAATTTGTCCTGAGCAGTCTTGAATCGCGTCCAAAGCTTGTCATCATCATTCTTTTTACCGCGCCCCGCAGCTTTCCAGGAATCCATCAAAGCCTTGTAACGACGGGCGGTGTTAACCCAATCCGTCGAATCTGCAAGTGATTCAGCTTCAGAAACAATTTTCTCTTTTAGACCTTTAACCTCGCCTTGTTGCTTCGTAAGATTTGAAAAATGCTGTCTGCGTTTCTTATCAAAATAGTTTCGAGCACTAGAGAAGCGCTTCCAAAGATCACCATCTGATTTCTTATCAAGCCTTGGAGCTTTCTTCCATTCATCCAAGAGTTGCTTCAGGCGTTCGCTCGTAACTTTCCATTGCGTCGATTCCTTGAGCGATTCGGCTTCTGAAACAATTTTCTCTTTTAGGGCGTGCGCTGCGGCGCGTTTTTCGGCCTTAGCTGCTTGATCCGCAGCTTTTCGCGCTTCAAATGCCGGACGGCTCTCTTCAATCAGAGATGGAATCTGTTCGAGAGAAACTTTTAAAGCCAAGAGATTTCCAACACCATTTAAATTATCGATTTGATTTCTAAGTTTGGCGACTGATTGGTGAGCATCCTCCGGAACCATTGCGCCACTTACGATTCGTGCGGCGAGTAGTGCAACCTCTGCAGCAACCACCTCAAACTTTCGAACAAAATATGCGAGCGCTTCTTCCGGAGTTTTTCCTGGATAAGATCCAACTGCACGTTCTCCTTCAGGAGTTTGAACGTAAACAGTCCCGTCATCGCCTACTCGACCGAAACGAGCTGGATCTCCAATGAGTGCCGATGCTGGTGAATTTACTGGCTGCTCAATATTTTCCATGGAGGTTCCTTTTCGTTGCGCGACCTGTGGGTCGTTTCGGGTTCAGCGGTTTAGAAGGTAGAAGGTACCCAACTAAGGTAAATCTGTAAAAGCCCCGCTCAGAAACGACGTCACTTCCTTAAACGCTAGGGTGAGATATTCGTAGAGGGAGGGTTATCTAGATGAGCGAGACCAAGATTCGCATTCATCGAGTTATTGCTCCTTATTTTGCAACTAATTGTTGGATCTTTGGAAATTCAGAATATTGCGTCTTAGTTGATCCAGGAATAGGCGATCCATACATTGTTTCGGAGATTACGAAGATACTGGAGCAGAATAAGATTCGAATAGCCGCAGTTCTGATAACGCACGGACATATAGACCACACTTTCTCCTTAGTGCCACTCGCCAAAGAACTAGAAACTCCAGAGATATTGATTCATACCTCAGATCGAGATCTTTTAGTGCATCCGGAGAGAGCGCTAAGTGATTCAAGCCAAGGCCTATTTCGAGATATGAAACTACGCTTTCCTGATCATAAATTTTTTGAGCCAACTGGTCTTAGAAGTTTTAGCTCTGACTTCTCATTATCGATAGCGGGTATGAACTTCGAAATCATCAATACACCTGGCCACACTCCAGGTTCAATAATCGCTAAAGTTGATGATCAAATCTTGGTAACCGGAGACACGCTTTTCGCCGGCTCAATTGGCAGGACCGACTTACCGAGAGGTTCAATCTCCGACATGGAAGGTTCGCTCCGTGAGAAAATTTGGCCCATGTCAGGTGATCTTCTCCTTTTGCCGGGTCACGGCGATACAACTCGATTGGAATGGGAATTCAAAACTAATCCATACCTGATTGCAGCAAAAGAAGGGAGGTTGGCTCAATTATGAACTTTCAAGCACCCAAAGGCGTTTCAGAATATTTTCCGCCAAAATCTAGCTGGTTTGAATATGCAATTTGGAAATTGGAAGAATCAGCCCTCGCCGCAAATTATCGATTAATTGAATTGCCAATCTTTGAAGATACTGAACTCTTCGCAAGAGGAGTTGGTGAAACTACTGATGTTGTTACCAAGGAGATGTACACATTTGAAGATCGCGGTGGCAGATCGATAACGTTAAGGCCAGAAGGAACTGCCGGGGTTATCCGTTCCATTATTGAACACGGATTAGATAGAGGACAGTTGCCGGTAAAAGTTTTCTACAAAGGGCCATTTTTCCGTGCCGAGAGACCGCAAGCAGGAAGATATAGACAGTTCTATCAGTTTGGTATTGAGGCTGTTGGTATCGATGATCCATTAATTGATGCAGAGGTTATTGGTGTTGCATATCGAGCTTTTGCAAAAATGGGTTTAAAGAATTTCACTTTAAAAATTTCTTCTCTTGGAGATAAAGAGAGTCGAAAGAATCATAGAGTTGAACTACTTCAATACTTGGCAAAACTGGATTTAGATGAAGAAACAAGAGCCAGAGTAGAGAAGAATCCACTGCGAATCTTCGATGATAAGCGCGAGGTGGTGCGAAAGCAGCTTCAAGGTGCGCCAGTATTATTGGATTACTTATCAGTTGAAAGTCTGGAAAAATTTGATTTAGTACAAGAGGCTTTGCAGAAACTTGGCATTAGCTTTGAAATTGACTCAATGATGGTAAGAGGACTTGATTATTACACTGGAACTGCTTTTGAATTTATACATCATCAATTGGGCGCGCAATCAACAATTTGTGGCGGAGGTCGCTACGACGGACTTATGGAAACTCTTGGTGGACAATCGCTATCAGGTATTGGTTTTGGTTTAGGAATAGATAGAACTTTGTTGGCTCTTGAGGCCGAAGGTATCGAACTTGCTGATCGTCAATATCTCGATCTATTCATAATTCCAATCGGTGACGCCGCTCGTATGCGAGCTGTTGAGTTGGCAAACGAGGCGCGCATTGGAGGATTTGTAGCGGACATTTCCTATGGGGATCGAGCTCTTAAAGGGAGTATGAAAGCGGCTGATAAGTTGCAAGCACACTTTGTATTGGTCCTAGGAGAAGACGAAATATCTTCAAATTCCGGGAAGTTAAAAAGGATGTCCGATGGAAGTGAGAGTTCCATTACTCTTGCTTCCTTAGTATCGGAACTTAAGAAGCTCTCTTCTTAACTTCTTACGCCAGAGGAAAGGGAACATGATTCGCGAGAATTTCGCTGGATCTCTTCGCGCCACAGATGCTGGCAAAAGAGTTGTACTGGCGGGCTGGGTTTCGAGGCGCCGAGACCACGGTGGAGTTGCCTTTATAGATTTACGAGATTCATCTGGAATTGTGCAGATTGTTATCTCTGATGAAGATGTAGCGTCAGCGTTGCGGGCAGAATGGTGTGTAAAAATTGTAGGAGAAGTTGCAAAACGCCCTACTGGCAATGAGAACACGAACTCTCCAACTGGAGAAATTGAAGTTATATGCAAGGAATTAGAAGTATTGAGCGAAGCCGCACCTTTGCCGTTCCCCGTCGATTCAGGTGAAAAGGTAAATGTCAGCGAGGAAGTTCGGCTCAAGTATCGCTATCTTGATTTACGTAGAGAAGACCAAGCGAAAGCTCTTAGATTGCGTTCAAAGGTAACTCAAGTAATTAGAGAAGTAATGTCTAAAGAAAATTTCCTAGAGATTGAAACTCCTTATTTAACTCGCTCAACTCCAGAAGGAGCTCGTGATTTTCTTGTCCCGGTCCGATTGCAGCCAGGCAGTTGGTACGCGTTACCTCAGTCGCCTCAACTATTTAAGCAGTTGTTAATGGTTGCCGGGATGGAGCGTTATTACCAGATTGCAAGATGCTTCAGAGATGAAGATTTTCGAGCAGATCGACAACCGGAATTCACCCAGTTGGATATCGAAATGTCCTTTGTTGACCAGGAAGATGTCATAAATGTTGCGGAAACGGTTTTACGTAAAGTTTTTAAGGAAGTAATTGGTTACGAGATTCCATCATCAATTCCAAGAATGACCTATCTGGAAGCAATGAACAGATTTGGTTCAGATAAACCGGATTTGCGATTTGGTCTTGAACTAGTTGATGTAACAACTTTCTTTAAAGATACAACATTTCGAGTTTTCCAAGCCCCATATGTTGGCGCGGTAGTTATGCCAGGCGGCGCTTCTTCGCCGCGCCGCGAACTTGATGCTTGGCAAGATTGGGCAAAAGCGAGAGGCGCTAAGGGCCTTGCTTATATTTTGGTGCAAGAAGATGGATCTCTTGCAGGTCCAGTAGCAAAGAATTTATCTGCCAAGGAATCACAGGAAATTGCGTGTTATGTCGGCGCATCTAATGGCGATGCCATTTTCTTTGCTGCTGGTGAGAAAAGTTCATCTTTGAATTTACTTGGCGCCGTCAGATTAGAAATTGGGGAGCGCAAGGGACTTATCTCAGATAACAATTGGAAGTTCCTCTGGGTTGTCGATGCGCCAATGTTTGAAAGAACTGAGAACGGGGGATGGACTGCGGTTCATCATCCATTCACAGGACCAAAACCTGAATATGAAAGTACTTTTGATAAAGATCCAGAAGCAGCTTTGGCCTATGCCTATGACATTGTTCTGAATGGAAGCGAGATTGGCGGCGGCTCGATAAGAATTCATAGAAGAGATATACAGAGCAGAGTTTTCAATGTGATTGGACTTTCGAGCGCTGAGGCTGAAAGTAAATTCGGATTTCTTTTAGAGGCTTTCAATTATGGACCGCCTCCACATGGCGGAATCGCACTTGGCTTAGATCGTCTCTGTGCATTATTGGCGGGGGCTGATTCAATTCGAGAAGTTATTGCCTTTCCAAAGACTGCAAGCGGTGGCGATCCATTAACTGGAGCGCCAACACCAATTACTCCAGCGCAACGTAAAGAGAGTGGCGTGGATGCCAAGCCAGAACCTCAAGCTAATTAATAACATTATTAGATAGAGTGCGGTCATGAGCGCAGGCGGAATTGCAGGAATAATTGCAGCCAGTTCTTTGCTGGTGATTGCTATTGCAATTGCCTATGCAGTAATTCGACTTGGCCGAGCTATTGATGAAGTAGGTACGGCGGTCAGAAATATCTCGAATGAAACAACTCCGCTACTGACAGAAGTCACCACTACTGTTGAATTAGTAAATGGACCACTTGAAAGCATCAATAAAGTAACACGCACTATTGATGAGTTGAGTACGAAGATTGCCGAATCAACAAATACATTTTTAGATAAGAATCAGATTGCAATGAAGGCTGCGGGTGCAGTTCTCACGGCAGCCCAGTTGCGAAAGAAGAAGCGCAAGAAGAGTAAGAAAGCTGACCAGACAAGATTCGTTGACGACGAGGAGTTCTAGAGTTCGTGAACTCTTTAGAGATACGAAATCGATGGCTCAAATTCTTTGAGAATGGGAATTCCGAAGGGTTAACTCACACCGTTGTTCCATCGGCATCACTAATTTTGAATGATCCAAACCTTCTACTTGTTAATGCCGGAATGGTGCCATTTAAGCCTTACTTTCTTGGGGAGATAACGCCGCCTTATCGACGAGCAACCTCAATTCAAAAATGTGTTCGCACTTTAGATATTGATGAAGTTGGAAAGACAACAAGACATGGCTCCTTCTTTCAGATGTGTGGAAATTTTTCTTTCGGTGATTATTTCAAAGAGGGTGCTATTGAATTGGCTTGGGAGCTTTTAACAAAGCCGCAGAATGAAGGTGGCTTTGGATTTGAAGAGAGCAAATTATGGGTGACTGTTTTTCACGATGATGATGAAGCAGCCAATATTTGGAACAAGAAGATTGGGATTCCAATCGAAAAGATTCAACGGAGAGGAATGTCAGATAACTTCTGGTCAATGGGAGTCCCTGGTCCGTGCGGACCTTGCTCTGAAATCTATTTTGATCGTGGTCCTTCTTACGGCAAAGAAGGTGGTCCAGTAGCTGACGAAGACCGATACCTCGAAATTTGGAATCTGGTTTTCATGCAGAACATTCGTGGCGCTGGCTCTGGCAAAGAAGATTTTCCGATATTGGGTGAATTGCCAGCTAAGAACATTGATACCGGAATGGGTTTAGAACGAACCGCAGCTCTACTGCAGGGCGTCGATAACATCTATGAAATCGATACAACATCTCATATTCTGAATAAGGCGTCAGAAATTTCTGAGGTGAAATATGGAAAAGATCAGAAAAAGGATATTTCATTAAGAGTCGTTGCTGACCATGCAAGAACTGCGATGATGTTGATTGGCGATGGCGTAATTCCTGGTAATGAAGGCAGGGGTTATGTGTTGCGCAGAATGATGCGAAGAACCATCAGAAATATGAGATTGCTCGGAGCCCCTGATGGCAATCTTCAAGATCTCATCACGAGTGCGATTGAAGCGATGGCGCCGCAGTATCCGGAATTGGAACTAGAGCGAGAAAGAATTTGCAAAGTAGCGATGGCTGAGGAATCAACATTCCTCTCTACTTTAAAGAGCGGAACACAAATATTTGATCAAGCTGTCTCAAAAGTTAAATCGGTAAAGAGCTCAACCTTGCCCGGTGAAGAAGTCTTTAAACTTCATGACACCTTTGGATTTCCATTTGACCTCACCTTAGAAATGGCAGCCGAAGAAGGTTTGCAAATTGATTCAGATGGTTTCAAGCGTTTGATGCGCGAGCAGAAAGAACGTGCCAAAAGCGATGCAAAAGCTAAACGATCGGGACATACCGATTTATCTGAATTTAGAATAATTGCCGATAAAGCGAAGCGATTAGAGTTCATAGGGTATGAAAACACGAGCGGCGAAGGTGCCGTTGTCGGAATCCTTATTGATGGTAAAAATGTAAAAAGCGCTAACCAAGGAACTGAGATTGAGCTAGTGCTTGATAGAACGCCTTTTTATGCAGAAGGTGGCGGACAGTTAGCTGATTCGGGTTTCATTACTGGACCAAACGGCGCGCTAATTGAGATTGATGATGTGCAGACTCCGGTGCCTGGACTTTATGTGCATCGAGGAGTTGTTCGCGAAGGAGAATTGGCTATCGGAGAATCGATTCATGCTGCGATAGATATCGAACGACGAGTTGGAATATCAAGGGCTCACACGGCAACCCACATGGTCCACAAAGCATTTCGAGAGATTTTGGGTGAAACTGCAACACAGGCTGGATCTGAGAATGCCCCGGGTCGATTTAGGTTTGATTTCCCAGCTACTGGTGCTGTACCAAAATCTGTTATTGAAGAGGTTGAATTCAAAGTTAATGATCTCCTTGAAAAAGATTTAGAAGTTGTTGCAGAGGAAATGTCAATCGACGACGCGAAATCGATTGGTGCAATGGCACTTTTTGGTGAGAAATACGGAGAGAGAGTTAGAGTCGTAAGTGTTGGCGATTGGGCTAAAGAGTTATGTGGCGGAACGCATGTGAAGAGATCAGGTCAACTCGGTCTTATAAAAATTCTCTCCGAATCATCAATTGGCGCAGGGGTGCGACGCGTTGAAGCCCTGGTTGGCGTAGATGCTTTTCGATTCCTGGCAAAGGAACATATTCTTCTTAACTCTTTGACTGATTTGATTAAGGGAGCAAGAGCCGAAGAGCTTCCAGAGAGAGTAAGCGAATTAATTGGTCGAGTAAAAGAGATGGAGAAAGAAGTAAAGACTTATCGTCGAAGAAAGGCGACAGAGGATTTATTGGCTAACTCAAAGGTTGAGAATCTCGGCAAAGTTAAATTTCTTCATCACAATTTTGATTATGAGGTTGACGTTGATGATCTGCGGCAACTCGTACTACAAAGCCAGAATCAACAAGATGGAATAGTCTCAATACTTTCATCACTTGCTGCAGATCGCATGGTTCTAGTTATCGCTTCGGATTCTGCTGCAAGAGAGAATGGTTTTAAGGCGGGAGCACTGGCAAAACTTGCCTCGGAAATTCTTGGTGGTGGCGGCGGCGGAAAAGATGATTTCGCACAAGGTGGCGGCCCAAAGAAAGAGAAGCTATCCGAAGCTATAGCCGCGATAAAAAATATTCTTAGTAAGTAAACGTATGAATCTTCCTTCTGGCTCAAGAATCGCCATCGATTTTGGCATTGAACGAGTAGGAATTGCATCATCAGATGCAATTGGAATGATTGCTTCGCCAGTTGGATCTTATTCTCGCGATGAAGTCTTCTTGAAACTAAAGGATTTAGCAAGTGAGCACAATATTGTGGCCATCTATTTAGGACTTCCTAAACATTTAAAGGGTTTTGAAGGAGAGATTGCTGAATTAGCCAGAGGGTTTGCACATCAAATTCAAGAATTGGATATTGCACCGATATTCTTGGTAGACGAGCGTTTGACTAGCTCATCGGCTCAATTGAAGAAAGAATTGGTTGGAAAATTCGGGATAGATGCAGTAGCTGCCCAAGAAATTCTTGAGTTTGCTTTGAATGGTGAGCGTTTGTCGGGAAGGTTCTTTGGTGAAGCAATTTAATTTAAATATTAGAGCACTCAGTTTCATTGGAATCTTCGTCCTATTTTTCACCTTGACCTTGAGAGCAATTGCTCCTGGTCCGAGTGCGGCTCCCGATTACTCAGCTGGCGAAGCAGGACCTGAAGTCGTTATCGAGATCCTGCCAGGCGCTACTGGTTCAGAGATTGCAGAACAACTCTTTTCTAAAGGGGTAGTTAAGTCATCACTTTCATATTTTCGAGCTGCTGTTTCCAATCCTGAGAGCAACCGCATCGCACCTGGTGAACACCGGATCGAAACTCGTATCCCAGCAAAGACAGCTTTGAATCAATTGTTAGATCCAGATCGCATAGTTAACCTGCTGAAAGTTCGTGACGGATCGCGAGTTCAAGAAATAAGAGAAGATTTGATTAATCTAGGATTTAAGGAGAAAGAGATAGCAGATGCCATTAGAGGCTTGGCACTTCCTTCTGATTTCTCAAGTATTTCTCCAAATAATCCAAATCGAGCTGAAGGGTTGCTCTATCCCGCTTTTTATTCAATACAAAAAGGCGAGCAAGTTTCTTCAATCTTGCAGCGCATGGTAAGTAGATTTGAGATTAGTACCGCAGATGTGGAATGGAAGTACGAGGAATTTTCACCATATCAATTGCTAACTATTGCTTCTCTCGTTGAATCAGAGGGAATACCAGTTGACTTTCCTAAGGTTGCACAAGTCATATATAACCGGTTGAAGATAGGTATGCCACTTCAATTTGATTCAACTATTCATTATGTATTTCAAAGACGTGGTGAAATTCGTCTTTCAATTGCCGACACAAAGGTGAAGAGCCCGTACAACACGTTTCAAAACCGTGGCTTGCCACCCACGCCAATAGGTAGTCCTACTGAGGCTGCAATTCTTGCAACGATAAATCCAGAGCCAGGACCTTGGCTATATTTTGTTACAGTAATGCCCAAAGAAACTAAATTCACCGCCGATTACAACGAGTTTCTTAAATTCAAGGCCGAATATAAGAAGAATTTCGCAAATGGAGAATTTGAATAATGGCTAAATTTGCAGTTCTCGGTTCACCAATTGATCACAGCCTTTCGCCAACTATTCACCGAAAAGCGATGGAAATTCTTGGCATAACAGGCGAATATGAAAGATTTAATGTTTCGGAGGATAGTTTCGTTGAATTTCTGGAATCGCACAAAGTTGACTGGAGTGGCTTCTCATTAACCATGCCCTTAAAGGAGATTGCTTGTTCTGTTGGCAAGGCATCTGATGAGGCGGCGTTACTTACTCAGGTGGGTAATACGCTAATTGCATCACCAGATGGTTGGTTAGCTTTCAATACTGATGCCACGGGATTCTCCTTACTGACTGATGGTTTTGATTTTGAACGAGTTGCGATCTTGGGATCTGGCGGAACCGCTAGAGCAGCTCTGTTTGCGATTAGAGATCAGGCAAAAGAGATCGAGGTTTATCGTCGGAGTGCGAAAAATGATGAAGCTCTGCGAAGAATTTCGCAGGAGGCAACTTTCTGTAATTGGTCCAATTTATCTAAAGCGTTTCAAAGCCATCTTGTAATAAACGCTACTTCAGTTTCTGCAAGTGAAGATATTGCCAGGGTTGCAGAGCAAGTTCCTAATGCAATCGACGCTATTTATTCACCTTGGCCACCACCACTTTTTGCATCCCAGAAGGGCACAAACTATAAAAGCGGTAAGGATTTGCTTGTCGCACAAGCGCTCGGTCAAATAAAACTATTTCATAATGTTAGCTTTGACAAGCGTGAACTTTTTGACGCTCTTCGTGCGTCGATTTAATATCCACAACTCCGTTTCCAGATTTGATAGATGAATACCTTAATGCTGTGGAGTTCATCCTTAGCATAATGTTTATTCTCATCTCAGCGACCGATATTGGTTATCGAGTGATACCAAAACGAATCACCTTTTTAGGGTATTTTTTGCTATATCTTTCGAGCATCATTAGCGTCTTCACTTCAATTGTTATCTATCTGCTTTATGTGCTGATTGCAAAAATCTTTCAGATCGTTAAATTGAAGTCCGGGATTGGGTATGGAGATATCCGGGTTTCGGGACTAGTAATTGGATTCAATCAAAACCTTGAATCTGGATTGAAGATTCATCTTCTCGCTTGGTTAATAGCGGGTATTTTCTCTATTTCGTTGAATGCGATTCGAGGGGGTTGGAAATCCCTACCCTTTGCGCCATTTCTTACCCTCGCGGTCTATTTATCTTAAGCGAAATAGGAGCAAGACCTGCGATAATTGTCTGATGCGCTGGCTAACTGCAGGTGAATCTCATGGACCCTCTCTCGTTGGCATTATCGAAGGAATGCCTGCGGGTATCGAGATAACAACATCAGATATTGAAATCGCAATGCAGCGGCGCCGGCTTGGTTTTGGTCGAGGCGCTCGGCAACAATTTGAAAAAGATGTGGTCCGAATCTTGGGTGGAGTTAGACATGGAAAAACTCAAGGCGGGCCGATAGCAATAGAGATAGCAAATAGTGAATGGCCAAAATGGGAAAAGGTGATGTCATCCGATCCGGTTCCTGAAAATGAATTGGCAGAGTTAGCTAGAAATGCACCGTTATCAAGGCCGCGTCCTGGCCATGCTGATTTAGCTGGAATGCAGAAATATGCATTCGATGATGCAAGGCCAATTTTGGAGCGCGCATCGGCGCGTGAAACTGCAACAAGAGTTGCTCTCGGTGTGGTTGCGAAAAAATTCATTGAACAAGTTGCCGAGATTCAGATAGTGAGTCACGTAACTAGCATCGGCAACGTTTCAGTACCTGAAGATTCCCCGCTTCCGAAATATTTAGATCTTCCTAAAATTGATGAGAGTCCAGTTCGATGTTTTGAAAAGAAGACTGAAGCGAGAATGGTTGAAGAAATAGAATTAGCGAAAAAAGATGGAGATACACTTGGCGGCGTTGTTGAAGTTCTTGCTTATAACGTGCTTCCGGGTTTGGGTTCTCATGTCCATTGGGATCGTCGTTTAGATAGTCGATTAGCTGGCGCCCTTATGGGTATTCAAGCTATAAAGGGTGTTGAAGTAGGCGATGGTTTTGCAAGTGCAGCGCGCAGGGGCTCGCAGGCGCACGATGAAATTGCTCTTGATGAAGAAGGCAAGATAATCAGAAAGACCGATCGAGCCGGTGGCACCGAAGGTGGCATTAGTAATGGTGAAATTTTGAAAGTTCGAGCAGCAATGAAACCTATTTCAACCGTTCCAAAAGCTTTAGAGACTATCGATGTTAATTCTGGAGAGGTTGCTAAAGCTATTAACCAGCGATCAGATGTCTGTGCTGTTCCTGCAGCTGGTGTTATCGCCGAGGCAATGGTTGCCCTTGTACTTGCAGAAGCAATTTTGGAAAAGTTTGGTGGCGACAATATTTCAGAGACTAAGCGAAATATTGATTCTTATAGAGCGACGCTAAAAAGATACTAGTTTGCTATGAAGATAATATTTATCGGTCCGCCAGGTTCCGGGAAGAGCAGCGTGGGCAAAGAAGTAGCTGCAATGTTGAAACTTTCTCATATTGATACCGATCAACTTATCGAGGAAAAGTCAGGTAAACGGATCTCAGATATTTTTCTTGATGATGGCGAACCAGCCTTTCGCCGAATGGAAAGGGAGATAGTTTTGGAGGTGTTGCAGCAAGATAATTGCGTCATCTCGTTGGGTGGGGGATCAGTTATCGACTCGGAAGTTGCAGATAAATTGCGGGTAGAACCGAATGTAATTTATCTTGAAGTTTCGATATCTAATGCTGCACCAAGAGTGGGTTTCAACGCGGAGCGCCCACTTTTGGTCGCCAATCCGAGACAACAGTGGTTGAAATTGATGGAAGATCGCAAACCAATTTATGAAGGTCTTGGCAGAAAAAGAATTTCGACCGACAACCGAAAACCAAGGGAAATTGCACGCGAGATTGCAGGGCTATTGTCATGAAAGTCATTGAGGTGAATGCGGAGAAGCGGTATGAGGTAGTAACTGGTATTGATTGGAGAGAAAGCATTGCGGAATTAACTAAAGGACGCGAGTATCGAGTTATAGCTCCTTCGTCCTTGCGGGATCAATTGATCCAAGTTTTGCCTGAGTCCCAAATGTTTTTTGCGCCAAATGGCGAAGCTCAAAAATCTTTTGAATACCTTGAAAAAGTTCTCGAGTACCTAGCTCAAGAGAGACTCACGCGAGATGCGGTATTGGTTGCGGTTGGAGGTGGCGCAACTACCGATTTGGTTGGATTTGCTGCATCAATATATTTAAGAGGTATTGATTGGATTGCGATTCCAACTTCGCTTGCTGGCATGGTTGATGCATCCATAGGTGGAAAGACGGGAATCAATCTAGCTGCGGGCAAAAACTTAGCCGGCACTTTTTACTCCCCAACAAATGTACTTATAGATTTCAATTGGTTGCAGGATTTGCCAGCGAGGGATGTCAATGCCGGACTTGCAGAGTCGGTTAAATGTGGATTTATTGCCGATTCTAAGATTCTTGATTTGATTGAAGAGAATGTTGCTGCGAATCTCGCGGAGATTATTGAAAGATCAGTTTCAGTTAAGGCGAAAGTGGTCAGTAGCGATTTCCGAGAGAGCGGTGAACGCGAGATTCTCAATTACGGTCATACCTTGGGACATGCCATTGAGAAGGATGCGAATTATGATTTAAGACATGGGGAAGCGATCTCTATCGGGATGGTTTTTGTTGCGGCTCTCTCAGTAGAACTCGAAGGTTTGTCGGGGGAAGTTCTAGATCGACATAAAGCGATACTAAAGAAACTTGGCCTGCCATTAACGTACAAGAAAGATGCTTGGGACCGGCTTTATTCCTTGATGCTCAGTGATAAGAAGCGGAAATCTGGTGAAATACGTTTTGTTACCCTGATAAAGGAAGGCAAATGCGGTAGGAAATCTTCACCCGAGGGTATCCTTCGCAATGTTTACTTTAAGGAGATAGGACTAAATTTGTGAAAGTTCTTGTTCTCAACGGTCCTAACCTAGATATGTTAGGAAAGCGCGAAACCAATTTCTACGGATCAAAATCTTATGAAGAACTCAAAAAATTAATTGAAGAGTTCGCCAGTGATCTAGGTATCGAAGTTGAGATAAAGCAATCTAATGATGAGGCAACAATGATTGCCTGGCTACATGATGCAGCGAAACTAAATCTTCCGGTAATCATAAATCCTGCAGCATTCACGCATTACTCCTATGCGATAAGAGATGCAATAGTTATGGTTGAGAGTGCAAAGATTGAAGTACATCTCTCGAATCCTCTGTCAAGAGAGGAGTTTCGACACACCTCTGTCGTTTCTGGTGTAGTCGATGGAACGATAAGTGGTTTTGGAGTTAATTCTTATCGTTTGGCACTCGAAGCTATTCGCGATTTAGTGAAATAGATTTTTGCAGGTAATCTTCCATCCATGGCCACTACAAATGATTTAAAGAATGGAATGACACTTGACCTCGACGGTCAGCTCTGGAATGTCGTTGAATTTCAGCATGTAAAACCTGGTAAAGGTCCTGCATTCGTTCGTACTAAGTTGAAAAATGTACTTTCAGGCAAAGTAGTTGAGAAAACGTTCAACGCTGGCGTCAAAGTTGAAGTAGCGATATTGGAAAAGCGCGAGATGCAGTTCCTGTATAAAGATAATGCCGGGTACATCTTTATGGACAATACAACCTTCGATCAAGTGACAATTCCAGAGGAGACTGTTGGCGAGAGTTCCAACTATTTGCTTGAGAATATGGAAGTTATCGTTGCGATACATGAAGGAAATCCTCTTTATGTGGAAATGCCACCATCAGTAGCCTTACGAATTACTTACACTGAACCTGGCCTGCAAGGTGATAGATCATCAGCCGGTAGCAAGCCAGCAACTTTGGAGACTGGAATCTCAGTACAAGTTCCGCTTTTCATTAAGCAGGACGAAGTTATTTTGGTCGACACCCGCACCGGAGATTATTTAGGGCGCGCCAACTAAGTGAGCGCTCGTTCTAAAGCGCGTAAAGCCGCTCTTGATCTGCTGTATGAGGGAGATATCAGAAATCGTCCATCTCTAGAGCTTCTTAATGAACGGATTACAACACTCGATTATCTGATTCGTGATTACACAAAAGAACTTGTTACTGGTGTTTCCGAGAAGAAAAGTAAAATTGATGAAATTATTCTTATGCGAGCCAAAGGGTGGGATTTAGACCGAATGCCGGTTTTGGATCGAAACATTCTTCGACTTGCGGCCTACGAACTACTTTGGCTTACAGATATTCCAGAGAACGTTGCGATCTCCGAAGCAGTAGAGCTAGCTATGAGCTTATCTACAGACGAATCTGCCAATTACATTAACGGAGTCCTAGCCGCAATTCTTGAGGTAAAGAGCGACCTAGTTCTGTAAACCTTCTGCTACTCTTCGCCTGCCTTTAATCAGCGTCCTGAGAGACGAGAAAGGGGTCAAATCTTGCCTACCATTTTGGCATCTGCAGATTTAGAACGAGCGCTTAAACGAATCGCTCATGAAATACTCGAAAAAAATCGTGGCGGCTCATCAATAGTTCTCTTGGGTATACCAACGCGTGGCGCGACACTTAGCGCGAGGTTGGCACGTGTAATTTCAAATCTTGAAGATAGCGAAATTCAACATGGAACCTTAGATATAACCCTCTATCGAGATGATCTAAGTAAAAAGGCTCCGAGAACCTTATTGCCCACAGTAATTCCGAACTCCGGGATCGAAGGCATGAATGTCATTCTTGTTGATGACGTACTTTTCTCTGGAAGGACAATCAGGGCAGCTCTAGATGCGCTATCAGAATTCGGGCGACCTAAATCGGTACAACTTGCAGTTTTGATAGATCGAGGTCACCGCGAACTGCCAATTCGCGCCGATTATGTTGGTAAGAATATTCCAACAAGTCGTAGCGAGAGAGTTCAAGTTTGCCTTGCAGAGGTAGATGGAATAGACGAAGTTCGAATTGAAGAATCAATATGAAATCTCATTTACTTTCAATAGAAGATTTATCGAAGGACGATGCCCTTAGAATTCTAGATACAGCAAGTGAGTTGTCGAGAGTTAGCGATTCAACAATCAAGAAACTTCCCACATTACGAGGACGTACGGTCGTTAATCTCTTCTTTGAGGACTCAACACGGACGCGAATCTCATTTGAAGCGGCAGCAAAACGTTTATCTGCCGATGTGATCAACTTTTCTGCAAAAGGTTCTTCGCTGAGCAAGGGGGAGAGCCTCAAGGACACCGCGCAAACTCTGCAAGCTATGGGCGCTGATGGAGTGGTGATTAGACATCCAGCGTCAGGTGCAGCAAAAGTTCTTGCAGATGGTGAATGGGTAACCGGGAGCGTTATTAATGCGGGAGATGGAACACACGAGCACCCTACTCAAGCTTTACTAGATGCTTTCACGATTCGAGAGAAACTTTGTAGCGGCAAGGGTGACCTAAATGGAATAGAGATTGCCATAATTGGTGATGTTCTACATTCCAGAGTTGCCCGAAGTAACATTTTGTTGTTGAAGAAACTTGGCGCCAATGTAACGTTAATTGCGCCTCCAACTCTTCTGCCTGTTGGTGTTTCTAATTGGGGCGTGAATAGTTCATATGATCTCGATTCAAATATCGAGAAATACGATGTTGTAATGATGCTCCGTGTTCAACGTGAGCGTATGAATGATTCCTTCTTTCCTAGCGAAAGAGAATATTCGCGAGAGTTTGGTTTGAACGCAGAACGAGTTGGGAATTTGAAACGGAGCGCTTTAATTATGCACCCAGGTCCCATGAATAGAGGGCTTGAGATATCTGCAGATGCCGCCGATAACGGCAAGGCGGTAATTGTTGATCAAGTTAAGAATGGAGTCATAGTTCGGATGGCAGTTCTATACCTTTTACTTGGAGGCGCTAATGACTAAGAACCGTAATGGGATAGCGAAATATGTAAACCTCCGTGATTCAAAAGGCGAAAAGATTTTCCTAGAAGTTGAAAATGGATTGATAACGAATATGGGTTTGTACACTGAGAGTAATGAATCTTCAAGTCAAGAGATTGATTGCGGAGGAAAGACAGTAATTCCTGGCCTAGTTGATTTACACACTCATCTACGTGAACCTGGATACGAAGATTCTGAAACGATCCTTACGGGCTCGCAAGCGGCAGTTGCTGGTGGATACACAGCCGTGAGCGCTATGGCAAATACTTTTCCGGTAGCTGACACCGCTGGCGTTGTGGAACAAGTTTTCAGACTCGGAAAAAGTCACGGCATCTGTGATGTTTACCCAATTGGGGCGGTCACCGTGGGGTTACAGGGCGATCAATTGTCGGAGATGGCCGCCATGAATCGTTCAGAAGCGAGAACGAGAATTTTTAGCGATGATGGTAGATGTATTTCTAACTCGTTAGTAATGCGTAGAGCGCTCGAGTATGTAAAAATCTTTGATGGCGTAATTGCTCAGCATGCTCAAGATCCAGAGCTAACGGTAGATTCTCAAATGAATGAAGGATTAATCTCTTCCAAACTTGGTTTAAAAGGATGGCCTGCCGCTGCAGAAGAGGCGATTATCGCAAGAGATATTCTGATTGCAGATCATGTGCAGAGCAGGTTGCATATTTGTCACGTTAGCACTGCAGGAAGTGTTGAAATTATTCGATGGGCAAAGAAGAGAGGATTTAGAGTTACGGCAGAGGTAACGCCACATCATTTACTTCTCACGGAAGATTTGATTGAAAGCTATAATCCAGTGTACAAAGTTAATCCACCTTTACGAAGCAAAAAAGATGTCGAAGCACTCCGTGAAGGAATTGCTGATGGCACCATTGATATCATCGCAACCGATCATGCGCCACATCCAAAGGAAAGCAAAGATTGCGAATGGTCAGCAGCTGCTTTTGGCATGCTTGGACTAGAAACTGCACTTTCAGTCTCATACAAAGCTCTCGTAGAGAGTAAAGTTTTGAGTCTTTCGCAGTTGGTGGCCCTAATGAGCGAGAAGCCTTCGATAATCGGAAAATATGAAAATCATGGCGCCCTGAGCGTAGGCAAGGAAGCGAACTTCACACTCGTAGACTTAAATAGTAAATGGTTCCCTGGCAAAGTAGCGGGCTATAGTAAGAGTCAGAACAATCCCTACTTTGACTACGAAGTACCAGT